>JANQSQ010000593.1 GCA_028283985.1 Rhodothermales bacterium
AAAAGTACGACATTGCGGTGGCGCTCAGGTATATTCACGACAATCTGCTTTCGCCGGAATTGTCCGTAACGAAAGTAGTCGAAAAGTGCCGTATCAAGATCGACTGTTTCTACGGTCGATTCGCAAGTGAAGTTACGCCGAACGGCGATGCGCGAAGAACGCCCCTGGAGTACATAACATGGGCGCGTATGCAGGTGGCCCGGCGCATACTCGAGCATGGCGACTGTAATATGACCCAACTGGCATCCACGCTTGGATTCAATTCGTACCCGACTTTCTGGCGGACCTGCCGTAAACATCTCGGCTGCAAACCGTCGGAAGCGGCGAAAAGGAACAGAAAAATGGGATGAGTTACACGGAGCCGGCCAGCACACACTTGTAACCTATTCCGCCTGCCGGGTCTGGTCTGGAAGTCTTGACTGTCTCCGGGACGCTGATTATATTTTGAGCCAGCTTGTTGGCTTAGAGCAGGCTATGTCTCGCTAACCTTTAAGGTGTTTATCATGGATGATGTACATGATCGCTCTGACCGGGAAATGACCTATTGGAAGGTTTGGTTTCATTTCTGGATTCTTACTTTTCCAAATGGAATATTTATAGATGATTCTAAAAAGCCTAATTTTTATTTTACGGAAACAAAGCGAAGAATTAGAGCTCTGATACATATGATTGTTTTAGGGATAATTGTTTGTTTTCTTTTTTTGACGTTTGTTCAACCTGTAAATGCATAACCTTATCCTGGCCCTACTACTTGTACGCCTCCTAATTATTGTCCTCCTGATCCTGATAATCCGTATACAGAGGTGGTTCGGGTTGATTGGACAGAATTCGTCGGAATTTAAGGTGTAGTGTTTCGATTCTGGTTTTGCTACAACCAACTCGATGAAATACCGTGTCGAGACGGACGCGCAGAGAGTCTCCTCGCAAACGAACTCGACAAGCCGGACTGCTGGCGAAACGACGTGATGCGCTATCTGACCTCAGCCCGGGAAGCAGCAGCAAACCCCGATTTCTACGTTCCGATAGACCTGCCGGGAAACCCCGAACAACGCCTTGCGGCGTTCCGGCGGCAGGTACTCGCCTACGGACAACTACTTATCCACTGGCCTGCGCTCGTCGAGGCCGCACGCGCCATGAAAGGGAAAGGAGACATGCTTGCCCGATCCATTCAGGCATACGCAGTCTGAACGCAGGGTGCCGTTTCATCAACCACCCCGAAACCGTTCCAGCAATTCGTACCGCCTCTTTTCCAGGCTGCGGGCAATCAACCGTACCCAGCCGGCGTGACAAAGAAGACCCGCCAGACCCAGTACGGCCATAGCCGGGAAGGCTATTCCATGTATTCGGGAAAAGAAGTACACAGAAAAGACGAGCCCCATGCTCAATATGGTCAATAACCAGAAAACAGGCACGATCCACCGATTTTCGATCGCATCTTTGGAAACAGGGACTTCGCGGTAAGGCTCTCCATAGCCCACATCGGAAAATTTCATATTCAGCTCTATGCGGGCCGGCGGTTCAAGACAGGTTGCAGCGAACGCCAGGAGATAATTGCAGATACCCAGAACATACAAAAATGCAGATGTTATCATAAAAATGTCATTCGGATTTCTCTGAATAACACCTGACAAAACCATCAAGATACCGAAATACAGCGATGCAGACAGATGATGCGTATATACAACGTTTTTTGCAATTCTTGCTTCCGATACAGGCCTTGACAACAAACCGTCATAGAACGTGCTCCAGCGATTAAGTACAAAAAAATGAGATACGGCGACAATCATAAGGTATATCACAAGAAAATTACTATCGGAAGGGTCACTCAATACAGAGCCCGATCCAATCAGTAGTACAACACCAAAAAATATCAACGCCCACCGGGGACGTCGATTCCTCCGGAAAAGCTTCCATTCCACGGAAAGCAGCTCGCGCAGCAGCCCCGGAGCCTCACGCGGCCGGGAAGCGCTTTGCTTCTTTTGCACAAGAGATACGGTCATGTCCGGGGTCTCCATGGTAGTCCTCAAGCCTTATACGGCCACCGACCGGGCGAAGAATCGCTCCAGTTCCTTCAGCGTCTGTTCCGAAATAAGCTCGTCCCGCTCGATCCGCCCCTGATTCATCAGCAGGATGCGCTCGCAGGCGTCCGTGACATGCCCCAGATCGTGGCTCGAAACGAAAATGGTTGCGTTCGTTTCCTTCGACATCTCGGCCAGTATCTGCTGCAGGACGTATTGCGACGTGGGATCCAGGTTGGCAAAGGGTTCGTCCAGCACCAGCACAGCAGGCTTCACCAGCAGCGCAGCCAGCAACCCGACTTTCTTTCGGTTCCCTGCCGAGAGATCACGGATCAGCTTGCCCGTACCCAGGACTTCCTCGGTAAACAGTTTCGCGTACCGGCTTTCCGCCTCCTCGATCTCCTGCAAGGACAACCCGTACGCCTTGCCGACGAAGCTGAAATACTCCTCCGCATTCAGAAAATCGATCAGAAAGCCTTCGTCGAGGTACGAACCGGTGTGCGACTTCCAGTCGGTGGTCTTGTCTACCCGCTCGCCGCCGAGCAGCACATGCCCCTTCGTGGCCTGCACGAGGTCCAGCACGAGGCGGAGCAGCGTGGTCTTGCCCGCTCCATTGTTCCCCACAAGGCCCACCACCTGACCGGTAGGTATCTCCAGGTGCGGTACGTCTACGGCGACGAGATCGCCGTACTTCTTGACAAGGTCTTTCAGGATGATCTGCATGAGCGGGGTTCGATAAAAAAGACTACAGGGAATTCCGATCAGGAACGTAAAACGAGGAAGCCGTAGCCAGGTTCACCCTCAGCGTATGCGGAACCGCTCCATGACCACGTACCGCCTGGTTCGCAGCCGCCGGGCAAGGAGTCTCGTCAGCCATGGCTGGAAGCACAGACCCGCCAGACCCAGCGCCCCCAGGATCAGACCCGACCATACACCGGATACGGATTGCATAATGGGTACAAGAACGGGCAGAATCAGCATAATGACAAGGGTGGCATTCGTTAGTATCGCCTGTGCATTCAGAACGGGCAGGACAAACGATGTGTTGGGTTCCGTCATCCCGGCATTCAGTGTACGGGGAATAGGGAATAAAACGTTCAGGAACAAAGCCGCGTAATTCAAAATTCCCATTGCAAACAATATGCTTCCCTGCATAAAAATCCATCCAAAAAATATTCTCGAATCGAGTATTATATTCATTATTATTATCGCCAAAGTAAAGATAAGTATTATCGATAATATGATTCTGTGAAACATAAACAACATGGTGCGGAGTGTCGTGTTTTCAGAGATCGGCCAAACATTTAAGCCGTCGTAATATGCACTCTTGAAATCAAAGGCGGAAGTAAAATAAAATATCGGGTGCCATAACGACCATAATATAAGGAATCCAGGGATGTTCTTCGCGCCAACCTCCGTGCTCACCCCGACAGCTAAAACAGTAAGGAAAAGGATCACGATGACGGAAACCGTCATCAACGACCGGGGCTGCCGATTTCTGAGAATAAGCTTCCATTCGCAGGAAAGCAGTTCAGCCGTCAGGGTACGGGGCCTGCTTCTTCTTCGGGGCGCCCTTCTCCTGTTCCACGGCAGACGCAGCGCTGCCGAATGATCTATGTACAGGCTCCGGCTTATCCTCTTCACGGACCCGTAAAACAGGCATCCCGCCAAGCCTGCCAGAAGTATCGACGGCCAGACAGCCCCGCTTGCGGCCGCATCGAAAAGCGTGGCGGAGGCGCCGGACAGGATCCGGACATCGTGTCCCCATTCGAGTACCGCCAGTACCGAAACGCAAAGCAATACGCCCAGCACCGGCAGAAATTTTTCTCCCCGCCAGGAGCGAAGAATATTCGCCGCAAGGTGCATGCATACGCACAGCAGGCACAGGACCAGCAGCCAGTTCCAGGCAAAATCGATATCCTGGAGATAAAGGTTTTTGACCCAAAATCCTGTAACGAACGCCAGCACGAACAGATTGAATTTGCCGAACAGCGTAACGATCTGGCGAAACAGGGCAAGTGTCCGCCGAGGCGTCGGAGTAATCAGGTAAGGGAAAAGCGGTACATATACCTTGCGTCTGAGAAGTAAGCCGTCGAAAAGACCCCATGCGATAAGCACAGGGAATATCGCCGGGTTCACGCCGGCGAGCAAATCGACGGAACGGTCGATGTCCAGATATCCGACGGCGGAAAAGCCCACATAAAAGGCATACAGAAAGACGGGAGCCCAGAGACACAGGACGGCAAGCAGACTGCCCCCAAGGATCCACGTCCCGAACGGAGAGCGCAGGGTCCGTTTCAGATAATTCGACGCAAGCGAACGGATCAGCATGGGATGGGCGATTACGTCCTTGAATCGTGCATGGTCCCGGTGACTGACTTCCACCCCCTCCCTGCAAGCCACTTGCGCGGAAACGGGCCTCCAGCGTTAACAGCCTGCGCAGGCGGCATCAGAAACGACGCAAGCAATTCGACCACTCCCTTTCAAATCATCGTCGCCAAGCCTGCTTTTCTGCAGGAAGGCGCGCCACTGTCGTCGCTTGGCCGGATCCTCCCTCTGCTTCCACCGCTTCCAGGTATGGCCGGAGCACATTCCGAACACGGCACACCCCGGCGTAGCGCCATAGCGCATCGACGGTCCACACTTTCCCTTCCGGCTGCCGGGTAAACCGGCGACGGCGAAACTCCCTCACTGCCTCAAGGGCCACATCGAGACCGACAAGTCCCCTGAACTTGAAACAATCGGCCACCGTCTTCGCCGGATCGAACACGCGAACCGATACGTTCCCGACAGTATGCTCCTCTATCCCCGCCGTGAGCGCTTCCCGGGCCATTCGGACCACCCGCAGCGGAACCGTATCCGGACGGGGTTCCCACGCTTCGCGAGGAAGAGCAACCCACACCTCGAACGGAGCTTGCGTGGTAAGATCGTGGAAGCGCAGTGCGGAGAGGAGGCAAACGACCGCATCCGGAAGCCGGCGGGCCACTATGGCGAGATCGTGCCGCTCCGTCAATTCCCGGCCCGGCAGCGCGTACAGCCCCCGCCCGACACGCTCCAGTTCGCCACGTGCAGCAAGGCGGCTCAGGTATCGCCGGGGCAAACCCCGGTCGACCAGATCGTGTGAGGAAATAATCCCGCGCTCTTCCGCCAATCGCAGGACATCCTCCGTCATATCCCCTGCCATAACGTATACCCGAAATAGTCCCTTTATCTTTAATATTTTATATAAAATACTATGAATTGGGACAAGATGCAACCCAAACTCACCCATATGATCGGGTTGAATTGTGCAGTTCGGCGGACTGGCGCAAAAACCACGCTCAAAGCACATGGCGAGAGAATAACAACCGCCAGATCATCCTCACCCCTTCCTGAACTCCTCCATAAGCACATAGCGCTTCTTCTCCAGGTTTTTCGTAATGGCGGCGATCCACCTGGAGCGCAAAAGAAGCCCCGCCAAACCCAGCGCCCCGATCACCATGCCTCCCCAATGGCTCCCCGGTAGAAGCCATATGAGTAATGGGGGCAGGAACATAACCGAAACTGCAAGCAAGCCCGATATCCACCCATTTTTACTAAAATTCGTATTGCTGATACCGTACCGATTTAATTCGACTCTCGTGGCATCAAATAGCCATGTGAAAGATGCAATATATTTTACGATACCGAGACCGTATAGGAGCATATATCCTATTAACGGAAGGAAACGAAAATCACGCACAAGAATCACAATTATTGCAGTAATGACAAAAGCCGTGACAAGTATTGCATTGGAAATGCGAAAAATGTGTCGTACAACTACATTTAGTAATCCAGGCCTGGCCATCATCCCGTCATAAAATGTACTTCTAAAATTGAATGCCATCATGGTAAACATCGTAGCCCCTATAATTACGATGCCAAAGTTGAATGACAAAAAAGCATCTGAAAGATGAGAGGAAAAAATAATCGGATTTATTCCAATAAAGATGAATAACGGAACTTGAATAAATATAACCCGCGGACGCTTATTCCTCCGGATCAGCTTCCACTCGAAAGACAGCATCCCGTCCGTAAACGAGCGACCCACACCTTTCCCGGCAACTTTTCTCCGAGGTCGGGACAGTGCCGTATCGTCTACGTACAGCGCCCGGACAACCTGCCTGGTGGATGCGTACAACACCGTCGCACCCGCAGCAAGCACAATCGCCAGCGGCCAGACAGCGCCTCCCAGCGCCGCCTCGAACAACGCGCTGGAAAGAGCGGATAACGTCGGGATATCGTAGCGCCACTCCATCGCCGCCAGCGCCACGACGACAAGCAGCGTACACAACATGGGAAGGTAGCGTCTGCCGAGAGACATCCGCAGCAGGTTCGTGAGCAGATGAAAGCATGCGGACAACGACAGAAACAGCAGCAGCCAGCCCCAGGCAAACGAAACATCCTTCAGAAGAAAATTTCTGAACCAGAAAGCAAGGACGAACAAAAACGGCAGGAAATTGATTTTCCCGAAAACGCTTATCGCCTGGTAAAACAGGGCGAGCTTCGGCCGGGGGATCGGGGTCGCGAGATACGGAAAAAGAGGAAGGGATACCTGCCCTCGGAAAAGAATGTCCAGGCCGCTCCAGAAAACAAGAAAGTACAAGACCACCCGGCTGGCGGTCGCCGGCATATCGGCATCGAATACCAGATCGATGAACAACCCCGCAGCCGTCGCATACAGATACAGCGGCATCCATACGAAAACGATGGCGAGTATCTTTACCGCCAGATTCAGTTCCGCGAAACGAGAGCGGAGAATGCTTTTGAGATAATTCGAGACAAGGGAACGAATCAGCACGGGACAGACAGGTTGGTGCTTCGTGCGGCAGCATAGATTCGAGGCGCCGAAACTACCCCTGCCGCGAATTTACAAATCGGCAAAAAATTTATTGCGCGTGCTGTTCGGAATGTGCAATAAGCAGGGCAGCGCCTCACGATGCGCTCACGACCTTGCCCGGTTCCCGCGGCGCCCCGGAGACGGACGACAAGTTCGCCGGGAAGCGGCGTTTTAAGGCGTATCCCCAACCCGGCCCGGTTCCTCGCCGGTGGCAAAGGAAAAGCCCTCATCGGCCCAACCGGTGATGCCCCCGGTCATCTCCTTGACCGGACGGCCCAAACGGGCCAGGCGGAGCGCCGCCCGCTTCGCGCCGTTGCAATGGGGACCGGCGCAGTATACCACAAAGAGGGTATCGTCGGACCACTTCTGCATTCTGTGGTTGGTAATTTTTCCATGGGGAAGGGAACGCGCCCCGGGGACATGGCCTACCCGGTACAAGTCGGGGCTGCGCACATCGAGCAGCACAAAGTCCGTCGCGCCGCGAGACAACGCATCATGCACGTCCCAGCAATCCGTTTCCAGGGAAAAGCTGCTGGCGAAATATGCTTCGGCTTCCTGCGAGGGTGCAGCAGGAATGGCGGTAACCTGATTAGGCATGGGAATTTTTCCTCTTACTTATGGAAGATCTGATTAAATCGACAAAGTTGCAGAGGCAATGATTCGGTCCTGGAGGGCGCAACAAGACCATCCAACGCCGAACCGCAAAATCGCAACCGAGAACAGGGACCTTGGGGTGCGCATTCGAACAAAACATTGGGCCCGGGATATCCTGCAAACTCGCGGCCAATCGCACGTTTATGTTTTGAGAGAAGGCGCGCCCCAAGGTCCTCGCCCATGCGGATTTAATCAGAGGTTGCTTATTTAAGATCATGTGCCGATAGAACCATTGCAAACAAGCGGAAGCGGCGCGCGGTTCCACCCGGTATTAATGAGAGTATCATTAACTGATCCGGAAACGCTCCAGCATGATATACCGCCTTCGCCGCAGCATGGCGGCCAGAAATCCGACCCATCGGGCGTGGCACAACAAACCCGTTACGCCCACGGCGCCTATGGCCAGGAAAGCCCAATCATGATCCGGTATCAGGAAAAGGAGAAGACCTGCCGGAAGCCACATGACTATTACAATCAACAAAACAGAAAACTTGCCTGGTCCACCCCATTTTTTTACGCCGAACGCACTGACATTCAGGGCCATTCGCATTGCCAGGAACATGCCTGCAAACACATGGGCGTAATTGACCACGCCCAATCCATAAACAAACATGCATCCTGTCCACAGAAGCATGTCGGGGCGGACGCCCCCTAACCGGATCGACAGAATAATCATCGGCGCAGCAACGGCGAAACCCAGCAACGTGCCCGTATGAGACATGCACAAGACCCCCTGAACGGTCAGGATTTCCGATATGGGCCTCGCCTGAATCCCGTCATAGTACGTGCTGCGATAGGAAAATATCTGCTCCGTATAAAAAATCCCGACGGAAGCTACGGCCAATATGAAGCCTGCAAACGTGTAGGGACTCACAGCGTCGTCTGCATTCGGCCCCTCGGACCACATCCTGAGTACGTGCGATATCCCCCACAACGTAAATGCGGCAACCATAAACGGAAAAAACCGGGTGCGCCGGTTCCGGGTAAGCAACTTCCAGTCAAGAGAAACGAGATCGAACAGGCGGCTCCGGGAAACGGCAGAGCGGGAAATTTTCGCCGTGCTGGCCCGCTTCGCCCCCACATCGACATACAAACCCCGGGCTATGCGCTGCGTGGATACGTACAGCAACGCCCCGGCCAGCGCGATCAAAAGCCCTATCGGCCAGAAAGCTCCTCCCAGCGCGGCGTCAAAAAGGATCGCGGAGATTCCGGAAAGCATCCCCAGGCCGATCCCCCATTCCAGCACAGCCAGCGCAACCACCGCAAGCAGCGCAAAAAGCGCCGACCGGTAACTTTTTCCCAAGGATGCTCTGAGCATATTCGACACAAAGTGGACGCACAGAAACACCAGAAAAAACGACAGCAACCAGAGCCAGGCGAAGGCGCCGTATGCAACATAAAAACTCCGGGTCCAGAATGCCCCCACGAACGCCAGCAGCAACAGGTTGAGTGCGCCGAAAAGCGTAACGAACTGGTAAAACGAGACGAGCTTCCACCGCGGGATCGGGGTGGCCAGATAAGGAAAGATCGGCGCGTATATCTGCCCGCGAAGGAAGAGATCGACAATCGTCCACACCACCGCGAAATACAGCACCAGCCGATTGACGGTGGCGAAGTCCTCTCCGGACTGGACAAGCATGCCCACCCCTACTCCCGACAGGGTTACCGGCACGAAGAGCGGCCCCCAGAACAACAGGAGAAGCAATAGCTTGCCGGTCAGGCGCAACCCACCGAACGGATAGCGCAGAAGGCCTTTCAGATAATTCGAGGCGAGCGAACGGATCAGCATCCTTCAGCGCCTCCCGCCCCGGCCGAATACGCCTCTCTCCGGGATCGCGCCAGGCTTGGCATACATCTTTCTACCCGCGGCGTCTGGTCTGGCAGGAAAACAGATCCCGCAGAGCGCCGCTGCATAGTGTTAACAGGGCCTATTGATCCGCCTCTACCGATTCCTCCGGGTACAGTACGAATCTGGCGTACTGATCCTCGCGCAGATACCGGACCGCTGCTTCCTGCACCTGTTCCGCCGTCCAGCCCTCGATCAGGTCATAACTTGGAATCAGCCTCAGATCGCGCTCCTCCTGATCCATACCCTGTATCCGGCCGAGCCAGTAACTGTTCTCGCGCAGGTTCGTCTCCTTCGCGCGCCGCTGCGATTCGCGCACCTTGTCGACGGTTTCCGCGTCGGGACCGTCGGTTTTGATCCGCTCGATCTCCTCAAAAACCACAGCCCCCAGTTCCTCTGCCCGCTCAGGGTCTGAACCGAAACTGATCGTGACGTCATACTCCTCATCCGGCCTGTACGTCAGCGAACTTCCCACGCCGACCCCGTACGTACCGCCAAGGTCCTCGCGCAGCAGTTCGCGAAGCCGGATCTCCAGGATACTGGCAAGCGCCCCGATCACGGTCGATTCCTCCGGCGAATACGCCCCTTCGCCGGCGAAGATGATCTGCGTTCGACTTTGCGGCTCTATGCCTTTATGCACAGTCTTTTCGATCACGCCGGACGGCGGATCCACACCCAGATCCCGCCAGGTTTCCTCACGGCCCAGATTCGGCAGCGCACCGAGGTACTGCTCCACCAGCGGGCGGATCTCCTCCGGATCGAACGCGCCTACGAAATAAAACGTGAAGTCGCTTGCGTCCGCGAAGCGTTCCTGGTAAAAGCTGAACGCGCGATCCAGATCGATCTCCTCGAGGAGTTCCTGCGTCAGTGGCCTCGACGCCCTCGGGTGCCCCTGCGTCATTGTCGCCCGGATCGTATCCGAGAACGCAACATTGGGATTGGCCTCCCGATTCGCCAGAATGCCGGCCATAAGCGCCTTGTACGCCTCGAACGCCGTTTCGTCCTTGCGCGGCGCCGAGAAATACAAATAGATAAGCTGGAACGCCGTTTCGAGATCTTCGGGCGATGCAAACCCGCTGATTCGCTCGCTCAGCGATCCCAGTCCCGGCGACACGCTCACTATCTTACCAGACAGCTTCTTTTCCAGCGCCGTGTCGTCGAATTCGCCCACGCCGGCCCGAGCCACCAGGGTCGCGGCCCTGTTCGTGCTGACGAAATGTTCGTCGGATCCCAGAGACGAACCGCCCGGGCTGGTCGCCGAAAACCGCACTTCATCGTCCTTGAAATCCGTGGGCTTCAGGAAAACGCGCACCCCGTTCTCAAGCGTCCAGATCGTGATCCCCACCTCATCGACGGTCTCCTCGGCCATGACCGCAGAACCCTCCGGGATCACCGGAAGAAGCGGCGCATCGACGACCGCATCGTCGTAGGGTTCGATTTCCGCAGCAGCAACAGCCTCGAATAGCGCGGTCAGGTCCGCGTCGCCGGGCGTTTCCAGCCCTTCTTTCTCGGGACCGCTGGCCAATACCACACGCCCCTGCTCATTCAGCCACTGCCCGGCGAATGCATTCGTTTCCTCCAGCGTAATCCCGGGCAGCAACGTATCCACCAGTTCCACTTCCGTTTCGATATCCGGATACGGCAACTCCCGCAGGAACACCTGCACGTATCCGCTGGCCAGCGCACCCGATTCCTGATTCTCGCGCTCCGCAAGCTGCCGCTCGTACCCTCTTCGAAAATCGGTCTTTTGGCGTTCGAACTCGGTGGCCGTGAACCCGTGCCGCCCCACGCGCTCCGCCTCGGTAAGCAGTGCGTTGAGCCCTGTTGCGAGACCGCCTTCCGGGACGATCGCAACGAGTTGGTATGCCTCGATCTCCCGCACGAAACCGCCCAGTCCGGAAAAAGCGAACAGAAACGGGGGATCGGCCTGCTGGGTCAGTTCCTGCAGGCGAGCGTTCAGCATGCCCGAATAGAGGCTCTGCACAAGCGCCCGGCGGAAGTCGGCCACGGTACCGTGAGAAGCCCGCGGCTGCTTGTACAATACGCCCGCCTGAGACATCTGCGCCTCTTCATCCGTGGCGATCGCCACAAGCGGCGCGTGATCCACGGGTACGTCCGCGAATGTCCGGGGACGGGGATCATCCGGCCCGGTCAGTTCCCCGAACGTATCATGGATCATGGCCTCGATCCCGGCCCCGTCGAAATCCCCAACCGCCACCACACCCATCAGGTCCGGCCGGTACCAGTCGTTATAGAAACGCCGTAACGTCTCCGCCGGGGCATTCTCGATAATCTCCGGCTCCCCGATCGGCAGGCGGTCCGCATAGCGCGAGCCGTGCAGCATGATCGGGAGCTGTTTGTCCTGCATGCGCGACGCCGCGCCGCGCCGGAGACGCCACTCCTCGATCACCACGCCCCGTTCCTTATCGACTTCTTCGGCTTCAAAAAGCACCCCTCCGGCCCAGTCCCTGAGTATCCGGAATGCGGTCGCAAGAACCTCGGGGTCGTCCATAGGCACCTGCAGCATATAGACGGTCTCGTCGAAACTCGTATAGGCATTGACGTCGGGACCGAACTGCATGCCGATCGACTCCAGATAATCGACCAGCTCCTGTT
>JANQSQ010000612.1 GCA_028283985.1 Rhodothermales bacterium
CGCATATAAAAAATCCGGCCCAGATATCGGGGCGCTCCCGCGTGGAAGACGACGTGAAAGTGTGGAGTCATTTCGGCTACCCCGTCCGGCGCAGCGCCATGCTCTACGGGCACGCCAATTATGCCGCCAAATCGGTAACCGGCGGATTTTTCTTTCGCAATCCGCACACCCGCGTCGGGGTTTTCAAGGGGTATACCCTGCATCCGGTCTCTCGCCTCAATGTATACGGCGCCGACGGCGGGCTTGTGAACTTTCCCGATCCCGACGATCCCGGGCAGCGTGACGCTGTCGTCTACGATGCGAACGGCGAGGTCGCAAGTCTCCCGGGACAGCGGGGCATTCCCTCGCTCCTCGTAGGCGACGCGGTTTGGGCGGAAACCGGCGTGGCCGGCGCCGGCGGCTGCCCTGCGATTCCGATCATCGCCAACGTACCCGACGCGGCGGCCCTCGAAGCGGTCGAGAACAATCCGGACTGTTTCACCCTCTACAGCCGGTTCCCCGGCGGATTCACGCCCCAATTCGGCGGCGACCTTGTGGACGGGTCGGTCGCGGCCGGTTTACGCGGACATACCGGCAGCGGATTTACCTGGGATTTGAGCGGGTCGTACGGCATGAACACCGTGGACTTTTTCATCCGCAACACGGTCAATGCGTCGCTTGGCGCCGCAACGCCTACCGAGTTCGATCCGGGTCTGTACAGCCAGCAGGATATCAATCTGAATCTTGATCTGACCTGGCCCGTCAACGATATGGTGCATCTTGCCGGAGGCGCCGAATGGCGCGACGAGCGGTTCGAGATCGGCCTTGGGCAGGTGGAGTCGTATCAGATCGGTCCGTACGCCGCCCAGGGATTCAGCGGCGCCTCCAACGGGTTTCCGGGCTTTGGAGACATTGCTTCGGGTGCGTGGAATCGAAGCAACGTGGCGATCTACGGCGATGCCGGGATAGAAGGAGGCGAAGGCAGAGCATGGGGTCTTGACGGGGTCGTCCGGTTCGAAAACTTTTCCGATTTCGGCGGCACGCTGAACGGGAAGGTGAGCGGTCGGTACGAACTGGCGCCTGCTTTTGCGCTGCGCGCCGGTTTCAGTACGGGTTTTCGCGCTCCCACCCCGGGCCAGCAGAATGCGTTCAATGTATCCACCCAGTTTGATCCGGATCTGAAGAAGTTGGTCAATAACGGCACGATTCCTTCCGCCTCGCAGGTGGCTGCGTTGCGAGGCGGTCAGCCGCTCGACCCCGAAACGTCCATGAACTACACGGCCGGCCTGGTGCTGGATGGAACAGCCTTCAATCTGACCGCCGATTATTTTCGTATCGATGTTTCGGACCGGATTGCGCTGACCCAGGTGTTTGCGCTGGCTCCGGAGGAGGTGGATGCGCTTGTCGCCGAGGGGATCGCCAGCGCGGGCAACCTGGCGAATTTCCGCTTTTTCACCAACGATTTCTCCACCCGTACGCAGGGTATGGATATTGTCGCCACGTATGTCCCCATGGCTCTGCGCGGACAGGCGACGTTCAGTTTCGTTTTCAACCGCACGATCACCAGCGTGGTCTCGTGGAATGCCGATGTGCTCGACGATAGGCGCATTCGGCAACTGGAACAGGGATTACCCCGGACGAGATGGAACGTCTCGGGAAGGTACATTTCGGGACGTTTGCAGTTTCTGGGCCGCTTGAACTATTACGGCGGCTGGTTCGACGCCGGGGATGACCGGCACTATGGCGGAGACGCCCTGATCGATATAGAAACCGCTTATGATTTTGGCGAAGCGCTTACGCTTACGCTGGGTGCGCGTAACGCCTTGAACCATTATCCGGAAAAAAACCCTGACGCTGCGGCCGTCTCAGGGAATCTCTACAGTCGGGCGACGCCCTTCAGTTACAACGGAGGCTACTATTATCTCCGCCTCGCGTACCGATGGGGATAACTTCGGCAAATATGCACTTGATAGAGTGTGCAATGGATAATAGATTACAGGTTATGTTGGACTTAGGAGAGACCTTTGTTTTACGAGGAATGTCAGGGCGCCATGTGCAAGGCGGTGCTAATGGGCCAAGTGGGCAGGACATTCCGTAACCTGAAATTTCCTTGCGGAAGGATTTTTTCATCATCCCCCCGTTCTCATGAAAGACCGAATACTACTCGCATTTGCATCCCTGGCGCTTCTGGCGCTTGCCCCCATGTCGGTTTTGGCGCAGGGCTCGTTTGAAGGAAACGTAAGCGATGCGAACGGAATGCCCTTGCCCGATGTGCAGGTGGCTATTATCGCATTGAACCTTGGCGATCTTACCGACTCCGATGGTAACTATACGATCGAACAGGTGCCTGCAGGAACCCATATGGTGGATTTTCGCCTTATCGGATATGAGCCGGTGTCCATGCAAGCCACCGTGACGGATGGAGAAACGGTCCGGCTCGATGCAACCATGAATGAAGCCGTGATTCTTCTCGAGGCACTGGCTGTGGTCGGTAGTCGCGCGCAACCTCGTACGGTGACCGAGTCGATGGTGCCCATCGACATCATTCGCAGTAGCGATATCACCGATCAGGGGGATACGGATTTCGCCAACCTGCTTCGCAACGTGGTGCCGTCGTTCAACGTCAACATTCAGCCCATCAGTGACGCGGCGACGTTTGCGCGCCCGGCGAATCTGCGCAGCCTCGCTCCTGATCATACCCTGGTGCTGATCAACGGCAAGCGCCGCCATCGCACCGCGGTGATCACCTGGTACGGCAACGGCCTCGCCGACGGCTCCCAGGGCCCGGACATCGCGCTCATTCCCGGACTGGCTCTCGAACAGGCCGAGGTGCTGCGCGACGGCGCGGCCGCCCAGTACGGCTCGGACGCCATTGCAGGGGTGATGAATTTTGTGCTCAAGGACGATCGGTCCGGCGGTTCCGTTGAAGTCAAGACGGGCGGGCACCTTTTGGGCGATACGAGCAACCGGGTCGACCGCGGGGTGCTGCCGGGGGACGGAGATATGTACACCATATCGGCCAACGTGGGGCTTCCGCTTGGCGA
>JANQSQ010000623.1 GCA_028283985.1 Rhodothermales bacterium
AAACCGGATAGATTGGGGGTACTGCTCCGACTGCCGCTATGCGCCCGCGGGTCAACGCAGAACGGGTAAAACAAACACATCAAGGATTGAAAAACATGCACGACACGACTGAGGACAAGATGCCGATCAATGGCAAGTGCCCCGTACTGGGCCACCGGCACACCGCGGTGGGCGCGATAGCGAATCACCATTGGTGGCCGAATCAACTGAACCTGAAGACGCTCCACCAGAACTCCCCGTTGTCCGATCCCATGGGCGAGAAATTCAACTACGCCGAGGAATTCAGGACATTGGACCTGAGTGCCGTGAAGAAGGACATCGAAGCGGTGATGACGACGTCCGAGGATTGGTGGCCGGCCGACTACGGCCATTACGGTCCGCTGTTCATCCGGATGGCGTGGCACAGTGCGGGCACGTACCGCATTCACGACGGCCGCGGCGGCGGCGCTTCCGGCACGCAACGCTTCGCTCCTCTCAACAGTTGGCCCGACAACGCGAATCTCGACAAGGCGCGCCGGTTGCTCTGGCCGGTCAAACAGAAATATGGCCGGAAAATATCGTGGGCCGACCTGATGATCCTTGCGGGCAATTGCGCCCTGGAGTCGATGGGACTCGAGACGTTCGGTTTCGCCGGCGGGCGCGAGGATGTCTGGGAGCCTGAAGAGGACATCTATTGGGGGCCCGAGACCGAGTGGCTCGGCGACGAACGCTACAGCGGCGACAGGGAACTCGCAAACCCTTTCGGCGCGGTTCAGATGGGCCTCATCTACGTGAATCCGCAGGGCCCGAACGGCGAGCCGGATCCGGTTGGCGCCGGCAGGGACATCCGAGAGACGTTCAGTCGGATGGCGATGAACGACGAGGAAACGGTGGCCCTCATCGCCGGAGGGCACACCTTCGGCAAGACCCACGGCGCCGCCGAGGAAGCCCGGTACGTCGGTCCCGAGCCCGAAGGCGCCGCTATCGTGGAGCAGGGCCTCGGCTGGAAAAACGCCTTCGGCAACGGCAAGGCCGGCGACGCGATTACGAGCGGGCTGGAGGGCGCCTGGACGCCCACTCCGGTGACCTGGGACAACAGCTTCTTCGAGACCCTGTTCGGCTACGAGTGGGAGCTGACCAGGAGCCCCGCGGGGGCCTATCAATGGATTCCGGCGGACTCCGGCGGCACGGACACGGTGCCGGATGCCCACGATCCGTCGAAGAAGCACACCCCTGTCATGCTGACGACGGACCTCGCACTGAGGATGGACCCGATCTATGAACCGATTTCGAGGCATTTTCTCGAGAATCCGGACGAGTTCGCGGATGCCTTCGCCAGAGCGTGGTACAAGCTGACGCACCGCGACATGGGCCCGATCTCGCGATACCTCGGCCCGGAGGTTCCCGATGAGCAACTCTTGTGGCAAGACCCGGTGCCTGCCGTCGATCATGCGTTGATCGATGCGCAGGACATCGCCGCGCTCAAGAGCAGGATCCTCGAGTCCGGACTGTCTATTTCCCAACTGGTCTCGACCGCCTGGGCGTCTGCCTCGACATTCCGCGGCAGCGACAAGCGCGGCGGGGCAAACGGGGCGCGCATTCGCCTCGCACCGCAAAAAGACTGGGAAGTGAACCAGCCGGCCCAACTGGAGACCGTACTGGGAGTCCTGGAGGATATCCGGAAAAATTTCAACAGGGCGCAGTCCGACGGGAAGAAGGTCTCGCTCGCAGACCTGATCGTTCTGGGCGGGTGCGCGGCCGTTGAGTTGGCTGCGAAGCATGCCGGACACGACGTGCAGGTACCTTTCTCTCCGGGGCGCGCCGACGCGCTACAGGAACAAACGGACGTGGACTCGTTCGCCGTGCTGGAGCCGACCGCGGACGGGTTCCGCAACTACCTCGGGAACGGACACGGCCGTTCCGCCGAAGAGTTGTTGGTGGACCGGGCGCAGTTGTTGACCCTGACCGCCCCCGAGATGGCGGTGCTGGTCGGGGGCTTGCGCGTCCTGAACGCAAATGTCGGACAGTCCGAACATGGCGTCTTCACGAAGCGGCCCGAGACGTTGACCAATGATTTCTTCGTTAACCTGCTGGACATGAATACGGCGTGGCAGGCGTCCTCTGCGTCCGAGCACACATTCGAGGGACACGATCGCGAGACGGGCGAGCTCAAGTGGACCGGTACCGCCGCCGATCTCGTCTTCGGTTCGAACTCCCAGCTCCGCGCCATCGCGGAAGTCTATGCATGCGACGATGCGCAGCAGGCATTTGTGCGCGACTTTGCAGCCGCGTGGAACAAGGTGATGAATCTCGATCGTTTCGACCTGACTTGAGCCAACGGCCTGCCCGAAACCGGATCCCAATCCTGTTTCGTATGCCTCCCCATGAAGACCATCGTCACTGATTCTCCCGAGGAAGCCGCTTCGTTCATCCTGTCCGGCGAAACCGCCGCTTTTCCCACCGAAACGGTATACGGGCTGGGGGCGGACGCCTTCAACGCGGCAGCGGTTCGGAAGATATTCGAGGCCAAGGGGCGGCCCGTGGACAATCCGCTTATCGCGCATATTGCGGATGTTGGAGAGATGGGTCGGGTAGCCGACTTCTCGCCAAAGACCGCTCAGCATCTCGCAGAACGCTTTTTTCCGGGGCCGCTGACTCTTGTGCTCCCAAAACGTCGGGATGTGCCTCCTGTGGTTACTGCGGGCCTCGACACGATCGCTGTCCGTGCACCGGAGAACGAAGCGGCCCGGACGTTTCTACGGGCGTGCGCCTGCCCCGTAGCGGCGCCGTCGGCCAATCGTTCGGGGCGGCCAAGCTCTACCACCTGGCAGGCCGTACTGGAAGACCTGGACGGGCGAATTCCCTGTGTGCTTCGGGGCGAGCCGTCGATTGTCGGGCTGGAATCGACGGTCATCGACTGTACAACGGATATTCCTCGCGTATTACGGTCCGGAGGCGTATCCCTGGAGGCGCTCCGCGAAGTGGTTCCGGATATGCAAGGGCCTCAGGATCATCCGGGAGGCGTGCCGCGAAGCCCCGGCCTGCGTCACCGGCATTACGCGCCGGCGGCCCGTGTGGTGCTGGTCGATAAGGCGCCCTCCATTCCACCCCATAAAAAGGCGGGATATATCGGGATGGAATCCCCCGGAGAAGGTACGGGGACCGCTCCCGGCAGGCATTGGCGCCTCGTGGAGCAGGTCGCTACACCCCAAGCGTACGCACACCATCTCTTTGATTTCATGCGGCGCTGTGACGCGGCAGGCGTGGAAATTATCTATTGCCAGACCGTGGAACCGACCGGGATCGGGACTGCCATTATGGACCGCCTGCAACGGGCGGCAAAAGGAAGTACGGGAAGGCGCCGTTCGTGAAATGGAGGAGTGCATCCCCTACCCACTCCTCCTGTACAACACAAAAATCCAGCCGGCGCAGATGAGGAGGCCGTATGCTTCCCGGGCTACTTCCGAAAACGCCCCTTCGCCAGCGGCTATGAGACCTCCGAGGAGAATCACCGCCCAGACGACGCACAGCGCCATATAGGCCAGGGCAAGCGGCCGGGGAAATCGCCCCAATGCGAAGAGGATGCAGTGAATGGCGGCTGCGCCGTATACCCCTGCCCAGGCCAGCGCATCCGGGTCATTGTGCTGAAATGCCCCCCAGGCGACGAAAAACAGCAGGGCAACCGCATTGGCGATCCGCATGAATCAGGCCTGTTCGTCCTTGGAGAAAGCGGAGTCGAACGCTGCGCCGGGTTGCTCGAAATCGATATCCTTTGTGAAAGCGCATGCCTCGGCGGCGCCCTGCTCCCTTTCCATGCCGCTGTCCTCCCATTCGATGCTGAGCGGCCCCTGGTAGCCAATTCGGTTCAGCGCCCGGATGATCTCCTCGAAATTGATCGCTCCGCGGCCTACCGAACGAAAATCCCAGTACCGGTCCGGATGCCCGAAATCGAGATGCCCTCCGAACACGCCGCCTGCGGTGGGCGTCTCCGACCACCACACGTCCTTGATATGCGCATGGTAGATGCGATCCGGGAACGCATCGATGAAGCGGACATAATCCACGCCCTGGTACCCGAGGTGGCTGGGGTCGTAGTTGAACCCGAAGGCCTCCCTGTTATCCAATGCGTCGAGCGCGCGCCGGGAGCTGGAGATGTCGAAAGCGATTTCCGTAGGATGAACCTCCAGCGCGAACCGGACGCCCTCCTCGTCGAAAACATCCAGAATCGGGTTGAACCGATTGGCGAAATCCTCATATCCCTTGTCGATCATGCCCGGCTTGTTGGGCGGAAAAGAATAGAGCAGGCGCCAGATGGAGCTTCCGGTAAAACCGTTCACGACCGGCACGCCGAGTCTGGCGGCCGCCCGGGCCGTATTCGCAAGTTCTTCTGCGGCGCGCGCGCGCACGCCTTCCGGATCGCCGTCTCCCCAGACAGATGGAGGCAGAATGGCTTCGTGGCGCTCGTCGATGAGGTCGCACACCGCCTGACCGACCAGATGATTGCTGATGGCCCAGACTTTCAGCCCGTATTTCGCAAGCAGATCGTGCCGGCCCTGACAATAGCCGTCGTCCGCCAATGCCTTGTCCACCTCGAAATGATCCCCCCAACAGGCCAGCTCGAGGCCGTCGTAGCCCCACCCCGAAGCTTTCTCTGCGAGCGTTTCCAGGGGCAGATCGGCCCACTGCCCCGTAAATAAAGTAACCGGTCGTGCCATGATGCAATAAGGTGTTTTCGGTCGATAATTGTTGCGGTATACGGACTTCGTGGAAGGGTAGAAACCTACCGATAACGCAAGAAAAGAAAAACGTCTGAACCCGACGCCTCCTTCATCGAATCTTCGCAACGCACATACCCCCTCTTTGTCATCCGTATGCGCCCTTTCGTTCACCCCGCACCGGCCCAAACCCTTCTCGCACGGCATATGCTCAGACGAATGTCCACTACCCCCCAAGCTACGCATTGCCGGATTTTTTGCGTTTGGCGATGCCGTTTCACAGAAGCAATACAGGGTATCCGGTTACGGGGCGTTACCAGCCAACCCTGCGTTTTTGCGGCTGTGGGCGGGTGTTTGCGGGGGTTTCCGGATTCTCCCTTTCCGAAACCGTCTCGACGGGCGGCGACAGACTCTCTTCGACCGCCGTCTCGGCAGGCGCTTGCCCTGCAATGACGCCGGACGGATACCGGGTTGCCGCATCCGTATCCTCAAGACGGGATAGCGTAGTACCCGTATAGTAGAAATCCAGAATCTCCTTGTAAGACATGCCGCGCTTCGCCATATCGTGCGCGCCCCATTGGCTCAGCCCGACGCCGTGGCCGTATCCCTGTCCGGTAAAGATGTATTCGTCGCCTTGCCGCTCGGCGTCGAACCGCATGCTGCGGAGCGACCGCGGCCCGAAATGCCAGATGACGACGAGGCGGAACTCGTTTCCGGTGACGGAACGCCGCTGCCCGTTCTGCATGAGCAGGGAAACCGAAGCGATCCGGCCATCCGGACTGCGCCGGTCCAGCAGGAACCCGACAACTTCCCCGCCGAATTTTTTGCCCAGTTCGGCGAGCAGCTTCTGGCGCG
>JANQSQ010000616.1 GCA_028283985.1 Rhodothermales bacterium
AAAGGATGATCAGAACAGGGTGGAGCCCCATCTGCTGGCTCATGATATTCGGGACCAGCACCGTCGATTCAAGAATCGACTGGCCCATCAGCACAGCCATGATTTTGAGCACATCGACGTACCAGGGATCGCCAAGAAACAGCCCGATGCCTATCCCGATGATATTCGTGACGATAATGCCGATATTCGGAATCAGATTGAGGATGCCCCCAAGAATACCGATCACGAGAGCGAACGGCACGTCGAGAAGGGTAAGAACCACAGACACATTGAAACCGGCGATGGCGCAAATGATGAGTTGGCCGCGCAGGTAGTTTCCGACCACCTCTCCGGTTCGGAACAGATAATCGCGGCGCCCCCCCAGCGTTGGAAACAGTTCGACGATCCGCCTTTTGATGTGCGGAAAATCCTTCAACAGATAGAAGTGTACGACCGGCAGCACCGCCACGAGGGCCACAGCGCCAAGCACCGTGCCGATCTGCGTCAGAACGGATTGCAGAAGGGTCGGAATCCTCGTCGCCAGATTCGTGGCCTGTTCCTGCAGGAAACTGGTGATTTCCCGTACGATCTGATCCCGGTCGACCCCCACCTCTTCGAGATTGTCGAGCAACGTGGCGGATTGCAGCCATGCGCGAAAGTCGTCCATGGTGTCCATCAGGCGCAGAAACAACCGCTCGAACTGACCTAACAGCGTGGGAACGACCAGAAAGACGAAAGAGGCGAAAATCCCGATCAGGACAGCCGTCACGGCCAGCGAGCCGAAAGCGCGCCGGATACCGAAACGGTTATGCAGTAGAGTTACCAGCGGATCGAAGAGATACGCAAACAGATAGATCACCGCGAAGGGCATCAAAATGACGGCCAGGTCGTTGAGCGCCCACAGAAACAGCATGACGGCGCCCGCTACCAGCAACGCCCGCACCGCCCGGTTTTTTCGCAGGGGCCACAGCAAAACAGCCCCGGCGAAAGCAATGACCGGCGGACCGATGAAATCGCGATCCATCTGGTAGAGCATGCCCAGAAACAAAAGAACGCCCCCCGCGAGAAGCGCGGTCCGGAATGGGGTCAGGCGTTCATCCGGTGCGGGCAGGAGCTTCGGCGATTCGTCGGGCATGCTGAATGGGGCCAATGCGGCTTCTATCTTCTATGCACTCGCCTTGCGCTTTTCGTAGACGGGCTCGGCGCCGTGCAGCACCGTATCCCGTGTCACCCGGCAGGTCGCAGCATGCGGTTGGGTGTGGAGGTCGTACATGATTTCGAGCATGATCTGCTCCATTACGGAACGCAATCCGCGCGCGCCGGTGCCGAGTTTTTTCGCCCGCTGCACGATGAGTTCGATCGCGTTGTCGTCGAAGGCGAGTTGCACGCCGTCCATGGCGAACAGCTTCTGGTATTGTTTTACCAGCGCATTCTTCGGTTCGAGCAGAATCTCCCGCATAGCCTCGTCGGTAAGCGGGTCCAGGGCGGCAACGACCGGAACGCGCCCCACCAGTTCGGGAATCAGTCCGAATTTCAGGAGATCGTCCGGCTCGACGCTTTTCAGGATCCCAGGATCGTTGCGATCGAACACTCTCTTGCGCTCCGACATGAACCCGATGGTATTGATAGACATCCTGTGCGCCACGATCTCCTGGAGACCGTCGAAGGCGCCCCCCACGATAAAGAGAATGTTCCGGGTGTCGATGTTTATCAGACTCTGTTCCGGATGCTTGCGCCCGCCCTTCGGCGGCACTCCGGCCACGGTGCCTTCAAGGATTTTAAGCAAGGCCTGTTGTACGCCTTCTCCGGACACGTCGCGCGTAATGGAAGCATTGTCGCTTTTCCGCGCAATC
>JANQSQ010000632.1 GCA_028283985.1 Rhodothermales bacterium
GGCACGCGAGCTGGGTTCAGAACGTCGTGAGACAGTTCGGTCCCTATCTACTGAGGGCGTCAGGAAACTTGAGCGGATCTGCTCCTAGTACGAGAGGACCGGAGTGGACGTACCGCTGGTGTACCTGTTGTGACGCCAGTCGCATCGCAGGGTAGCTATGTACGGAAGGGATAAGCGCTGAAAGCATCTAAGCACGAAGCCCACCGCAAGACGAGGTTTCCCCTACGGGTCGTTCAAGATCAGGACGTTGATAGGCGGCAGGTGTAAGTATGGTAACATACTCAGCCGAGCCGTACTAATTACCCGTCAGACTTAACGCTATTGTTTTACGAGTATCGACGAGACGCCGCGTCTCGTGATGCCTTTGTTGACTACGGACAATTCATCTGTCAGAAATTTCGCCGTTGCCGAACGTTTGGTTTTCGGGCGTTTGGGGCGCGTGCCGGCTTGCCGGCGATTGAAAATTCTGGTGGCTATAGCGCGGAGGATCCACCTCTTCCCATTCCGAACAGAGAAGTTAAGCTCCGCAGCGCCGATGGTACTGCCTAACATGGTGGGAGAGTAGGTCGTCGCCAGTTTCTTTGGGGAAAGCCCCGTTGTGGAGAGCAACGGGGCTTTTTCGTTTTCAGGAGGTTTGTTGGGGTCTATGAAGTCGGATTCGGTTTCCATGCGGTATCAGTTTGCGCAATTAGCGGCGCTCTGCCGGAAGCATCCGGTGACCCCGAAGGTCGTATTCGTTCCCACGCTCCAGATCGGCCATAATCTTGGTACCGCGCTGGCGCAGCAGGGGGTTTCCTGGGTCAATGCGCATTTCACGACGCCGCTCGGGTGGGCGAATCGCTCCGCGGCGCCTGCGCTCGAGGCGACGGGCAGGCAGCCCGTTTCGCAGGACGCCGAGTATTTCTTCATGCGGCAAGCGCTGTCCCGGACGGATTGGGGCGAAGGACATCCGTATGCGACCGCCTACGCCGCCACGGCGCTGGCGGAAACGTTCCTGCAAACGATCCGGAGTTTGCGGCTGGCCGGCATGTCTGCGGAAGAACTTGCGGCCTCGTCGGACGGCATGTCTCCGGAGCGCAGGAATTTCGTCCGGATATATCGCAACTGGGAGCAGTGGATCGAAAGCGGGGGTTTGTACGATGAGGCCGATCTGTACCGGCAGGCCATGTGCGCAACCCCTGCGCAGGGATTGGCGGTCGCGGTGCTGGACGAAATGCCGCTGCCCGAGCTGGCTTTTCGATTCGTGGAGAGCTTAAGCACATCCATTGTGCGGATTGGGCGTAGCGTGGACGCGTATGGATTGTCGCCGCCGCAAGAATCGGCGTGCAAACGATTCAATCTGGCTCCGACGGTCGTTGCCGCGGAGGGTACGGTGGGTCCGGGGGGAGAGATTTATCGCCGTCGCGTTGGCGATGCGCCGCCTGCGGGTATACTGCTTCGCGAGGCGATCGGGACCGGAAACGAGGTGCGCGGCGCGCTGCGCGAGGCGCTTCGAGCGGGCGCAAGGGCGGACGAAATCGAATTGGTTTACACGGCGGAAGATCCCTATTTGCCCCTGATCGTGGATGTGCTGGACGGGTTGCATATTCCGTCCCGGTATGCGGCCGGGATTCCGGCGACCCTGACCCGCGCGGGCCAGTCGCTCCTTGGTTTTTACCGGTGGATGGCGGAGAACTGCAAGCCGGACCCGCTGGTTTCCCTGTTGCGGTCCCGGCTTCTTTTCGTGGACGATCCGGACGCCGTGGCCGCCTCTGCCGACGTGATCCTCGCGGCCGGGATGCGCGGGGGGCGCAGCGCCTGGGATAACGATGGGGAAAATGGCCGGAAAAGCGACCGGAAACGGCTTTGGGGTCGGCTGAGCCGCTGGGCGGAAGCCGTTCCCGACGACGCGGCGGAGTACAAGGCGCTTGCGCAAAAGGCCCGCAAGCAGACTATGAATGTGCTCGACGATCTCTATAAGACGGCGCCGGATGCTGCGACCGTTTCGCTGGAGGATGTCGTCAAGGCCGGGCAGGAATTTCTCAAGCGGTTCGTGCCGATACGGGATCGGGAGGGGCACGGTCGGGCGGTGATCGAATCGCTCGATAATCGGCTTCGCGGCATGGTGAGCGCACCGGGTATGGTCGCTGAAACGACAGGGCGGCTGCCCGATCTGGCCCGTGCGCTGGTCCATGTTCTCGAACGTCACAAGACGCGCGCGGCCACTGCCCGTCCGGGTTATTTGTATGTGGTTCCTTTGGAGCGGGGAGGCTATACCGGCCGCAAGCATACCGTAATCGTGGGCTTGTCGGAGACCACGTTTCCGGGCGCCGGGATCGAAGACCCGATTTTGCTGGACGACGAGCGGGAACACATTTCCGGCGGGCGGCTTCCGCTGCAGCGGGCGCGGCCCGGCGAAGCGGTCTGGAGTCTGGTTCGACTGCTCGGCATGGCCGATTCCCATGTGCTGCTGACGGCCAATCGGCGGGACCTTGTGCAGGGTCGGGAGGTGCATCCCTCGCCTGTTTTTGCGCAATTGCGCGAAGAGTTCGGAAAATCGGAGGGCATGGACGCCCACCCTGTTTATCGCATCGTGCCTGCTCCGCAAGACGCCCTCACGACGGTCGGCATTTCTCTGGCGCTGCGCGACGATCCGTCCATTCTTGCGGATGTGCTGCAAGGGTATCCGGCGCTGCACAGGGGGCTCGAAGCAGTTCGCGCCCGCGGCGAAGCAGGATTTGGCGTGTACCACGGCTGGCTGGGGCGGGCTACCCCGGCGTTGCGGCCGGGCGCCTCCGGCGAGGTGTTGTCCGCCTCGCGCATCGAAACCCTGACGGCCTGTCCCTACCGTTATTTTCTTCGCTACGTGCTGTGCGCACAGCCGCCGGATGCCCGGGAGGTTACGCCGGGGCACTGGCTGACGGCAGCCGAATTCGGCGGACTGATGCACAAAATACTCCACGAGTTCATGTCGGAGTTGTCGCAGCGCGGGGAGTCCCCGGACGCCGACAAACATATCGACCGGCTGCTGGATGTCATGCGCGAAGCGGTTGCGTCTCTTGAAGTGCGCCTTCCTGTTCGGGAGCAAACCGGATACGATACGGATGTGCGCCGCCTGAAACGCGCGTTGCGGATTTTCCTGAACGAGGAATCGGGGCGCCGCGACAGGCGCCCGGCGGGGTTCGAGGTGCGTTTCGGGTGGAGGGCTTCGGACGAGGCGGACGAAGGCGGGCCGCTGGATAGTCCGGAGCCGGTGGCGCTGCATCTTTCCGAGGAGGTACGGTTCCGTTTGCGGGGCGCGATAGACCGCGTGGACAGGGTATGGGACGAAGCAGGGTGCGATTACTACGAAGTATGGGATTACAAGAGCGGTTCGGCAAGGAAGTACAATTTCTCGGATCTGATGGCGGGCGGGCGAAGCCTGCAATGGGCGTTGTATGCGTTTGCGCTGGACGCGCTACTGGCGGAGAAAAACCTGCCGGGCCAGACTGTGCGCGGCGGATATTTTTTCCCGAACGAACGCGAGCACGGGCTACGCATCTATAACTCCCGGCCCGGGAAGGAAGCCGTCGCCGCTATACTGAAGCCTTTTTTCGATCTGGCGGAGTCGGGCGCTTTTCTGCGTGTGCACAAGGACAAGGGTATCTGCACATTTTGCGAGTACAAGACCGTGTGCGGGTCCGAAGGAAAGCAAAAGGAAGATGTTTCGGAGGCGCTGGAGTTCTGGTCCGATTCGTCCGCGGGCGAGCGTCCGCCGTTTGCTCCTGCCCTGAACAACTGGCTGAAGGTGTGATATGCCGGATGCTTCGAACGAAAGGAAGACGTTGCAGGACCAGGCGGCGCGGGACACGATCATAGAGGAGCTGGATTGCAACGTGATGGTGTTTGCCGGCGCGGGCGCGGGCAAGACCTATGCGCTGGTTCAGCGGATGGCGGCCCTGGTGCGGACGGGGACGTGCGAGGTGGATCGCATGGCCGCCATCACCTTCACGCGCAAGGCCGCTGGGGAAATGCGC
>JANQSQ010000007.1 GCA_028283985.1 Rhodothermales bacterium
CCGCATTCAGGGTAACGACGGCAGCAAGGATCGGCTCCACCTGAGGATTGACGATCGGCTCCGTGGCGCCCGTGACGGTCACTTTGAAGGTCTGCGGGAAGCTTTCGCCGCTGGTGTTCGTGGCCAATACCGTAACGTACGTGTGCCCGCCGGTCCCCCAAATCGGCGTAAGCGTCAATGCGGAACCCCTCGCACCGGCTCGTACGACGTTGGTGTTCTTCGAGGACGCCGTGTACGTCAACCCGCCTCCGGCGGGATCCCCGAACGCGGGCTGCGCGCCTTCCATTTTGGCGTCCACATCCGTCAGGTCTATCGTCATAGGCCCTCCGTCGGCAGCCAGTTCCTGGTCAGGAATCTGCGTCTTGATATTCGGCGCATCCTTGGATATGATGAACAGCGTGAAGGAATCCTCCACGGTTTCACCCCCCGCTGTACCTTTCACCGTAAAGGTGACGCTCCCTGTCGTACGCGGCTTGATGATGATATCGCCTGTGGAATTGGGCCCGACGTTCGCCAGGTCGTGGATTTCCGTTCGCATGTACGACGTAATGACTATGGTGGGATTTGTGCCCACTTCCGCCTTCGAGTCGTCGTTCACGACGACCTGATACGAGATGGGGTCGCCATTCCCGTCCCCGAACGTGCCGAACAGGAACACTTTCGCGTCGGTTTCAGCGTTCTCGTGGATATATACGTCATCGAGCGCCTTGGCCACATAGGGCCCGGTCGCACTGGTTACGTTTACGCCAATGCGCAATCGGGCGTATTCGCCGGCGGGATCCACGGCGTAAATCCATATATCCGACGCGTCGCCGCCCCTCGCCTGATCCGTAAGCGCGATGGTGAGCTTGGAACCGGAAAACGTCGCGGTCACCACATCCGGATTGGTGACTACGGCCTGGAGATCGCTGTGGTTATACGACAGGATGATATCGTTGACGTCACTGAATCTGTCGAACAGTTCCAGTTCTTTCGACGTCTCTTTGCCCACTGTCAGGGTCACGGTTTCCGAGTAGCCGTTCGATCGCGCGTTGTACCCCGTTCCGGAAGTCACGCCCTGTATCATGGGCGCGTCGGCCGACATGATTTCCAGCTTGAGGGGCTGAGGAGAATCGGTCCCGGCTTGCACGGCGATTTTGACGCCGCCGGGCCCTGTCGGGGTGACGGTCAGGATACCCGCGTCGAGCTGCACCCAGCCCAGCGACGGCACTACAAACGAAGCGCCGGGGGTATTCACCGTGGGTCCGTCGTCCACCACGTAGTGATGCACGCTCCAGGTTGCGTCGTTTTTCGCAAACAACGCGTCAAGGTCCACCGTGAGCGGTCCGCCGTCCACGCGGAGAATCTTCGTTTGCGCCTGGGCGATGCTTTCCGATCCTGCTGGCGGCGTAGTCCCCATGTAGTTGCGCCCGACCATCGCTACGGTTTGCCACTGGGCGGGCCTTTTCCATATGTTGTCCCCTCCCGACAGGGCTCTCAGGCTCCAGGAGATTTGGGTATCACGCTGAAAATCGCCCGGCGAATGCTTGTCGTTCAGGGTAATCGACATGGGGGAATAGCGGATCTCGTCGGCGCCGGGAAAGGCGTTCGCCCGGTCGATCGGGTCTTTGAACTCGGCCACGGGCAACACCAGCAGCATCTTGTAGCCGCCTGTCATGGGAGCGTACGCCCCGCTGCCTGCATCCAGTTTGTTCGTGGGATTGAGGCTGCCGCCAGGCAGGTCGGAGATATTTTTGACGACTGCTTCCGTCGCCGTGCCGTGTGCGGATATGCGGATATGGTAGTCGGGATAGTCGCCGCGTTTCCTTGCATCGTCCCCTGCCGCGTGCGGACTACCACCCATGATCGATCCGCCGGCGTCCCGCACGTCGTAGTTGCCCCATACGAGTTCAATGGAATCGTCCTGCCAGGTGCCATCCTGAGTTCTTGCGGCCGGAGAGACTTCTACATCATCGTCGGTGATCTCGGCATAGATATAGATTTCCTCGGCGTCCGAGTACCCTACCAGGACCGATGCGGAAAGGTCGCTGTCGGCAATGTCGCCGGCGCCCACAGTGCGGATCGAATGCGCCTGGTTGACCGTGAACGGCACGGTCCCGGAAGGAAAGCCTGAGCCCACCACGTTCTCTGCCGCAATGTTGGCCTTGATGGTGTTGGCCTGACCCTCGGTCAATTGCACTACCACGGGCGAATACGAAGTAGCGGCGAGCGAAGCGGAACTGTTCGATATGTCCTTGTTCTCCAGTCCCGAGGCGTCCACGCTCGTTACCGCATAGTAGATGGTGCTGCTGCCCACGGAGCGATGAGGCAGGTCGCCCTGCGCCCGCACCGTGTGCACTCCGGCGGCGGCGGTTACCGTCGCGACCAGGCCTACGCCTTGGGCCCGTACGTTCGAAATCGGGTTGTGGCTGGAGTATACCTTGTATTGCGAGATCTCGGGCGTTGCAGTGGCGTCGTGGGTCCAGGAGACGACATGCTGGTTGCCGTCGACGCTGAAGTTCACGCCGGACACGGCCGTAGGCGGATTCTGAGGCGGGAGGATCCCCGTGAGGTCCAGGTCGGCCGGGCCGATATATACGTCGTCCAGAAGTATCGGGGCGCCGTCCGCGGCGGAACTGCTCCAGTCCCACTGGATGCCCACAGACTCCACGTTGTCCCATTCGAATTCCGTCCAAAGATCGGCTCGCTGCGTCGTACTCGGCCCCAGCAGGTCCAGCCCGATCGCGAATCCCGCCCACGAGCCGGCGTAGATCCAGCCCGCCTCCGGCGTCCCCTCGAAGGCGCCGCCGGAGGCCTTGGCGGCTTCGAGG
>JANQSQ010000096.1 GCA_028283985.1 Rhodothermales bacterium
AAGGGATTCCGCTCGGATCCGGCATCGGCGGTTCTGCGGCCAGTGCAGTGGCCGGCGCCTGGGCCGTGAACATGCTTTTCGGACGGCCTTTTGAAAAAGAGGCTCTTGTCGAGGCTGTGCTCGAGGCCGAAGACATCGCTTCCGGCGGGCGGCATGGGGATAATGCGCTTCCCGCCTTGCTGGGGGGGCTCATTCTGGTTTCGTCGAGCGATGCCGCTCGGTACCGGCGTATCGAATTGCCCGGTTCTCTTCATATCGCTCTTGTTCTCCCGGCTGTGCAGGTGCTCACCAGGCAGGCCCGTGACATGTTGCCGGATCGCGTGTCGCTCAAGGACGCTGCGGGCAATGCTTCCGAACTGGCGTTTCTGGTGGATGCGTACCGGTGCGGCGATTGGGAAACCGTCGGGCGGTGTATGATGCGGGATCGCCTCGTGGAGCCGGTGCGGGCTTCTCTGGTGCCCTGTTATCATGCCGTGCGGAGCGCTGCGCTCGAGGCCGGTGCGTTCGGATGCGCCCTGACCGGCTCCGGACCAGCCATGTTTGCTCTTGCGCCTTCCGCGGATGAGGCCGTTTCGATACGGGACGCCATGCTGGCCGCAAGTGCATCCGAGCGTGTCAAGGCCGAAGGAGTGATAGCCGAAGTGAACGATACGGGCGTAGTCGATATGGTAGAGCACAGCATGCGCGCGCAGCAGCCCGCATAGCGAGTTCATGGCGATTCCTTACCGCAGCACGCGCAGTACGACAGATACGGAAAGCGTATCGTTCGGGGAAGCGCTCTTGCGAGGTCTGGCGCCCGACGGGGGCTTGTATGTGCCCCAAACCCTGCCTCGCATATCTTTTGCACAGATATTCGAGGGGGATACCTTGCCGGACATGGCCTGCAGGGTGTTTGCAGGCTGGATCGGCGACGAAGTTTCCGCTCCCGATCAGGAACGCATTGTCCGGGACGCGCTTGATTTCCCGGCGCCTCTTGTGCCTCTTGCCCCGACAGGGGGCGGACCATGGAGCGATACCTTCGTGCTGGAACTGTTTCACGGCCCCACGCTCTCCTTCAAGGATTTCGGGGCGCGGACCATGGCCCGGTGGATGGGCTATTTTCTGGAGCGGCGCGGCGAAAGGGCGACGATTCTTGTGGCTACATCGGGCGATACGGGCAGCGCCGTGGCCGACGGGTTCGCCGGGCAGGAGCGGATCCGGGTCGTACTTCTCTATCCGAAGGACAAAGTAAGCCCGGTGCAGGAACAGCAGTTGATTGCGGCAAGGCCAGGCGTACAGGCGCTGTGCGTAGCCGGGGATTTCGACGACTGCCAGCGCATAGCGAAAGAAGCGTTTGTGCATCCGGCGTTCGCCGGAGCAGGCCTTTCTTCCGCCAACTCCATCAATATCGGTCGCTTACTGCCGCAGATGATGTATTATGTGCTTGCGGCGAGCCGGCTTCCTGCTGAAAACCCATGGTTTTGCGTACCGAGCGGCAACCTCGGTAATCTGACAGGGGGAGTGCTTGCGCACTTGTCCGGCTTGCCGGTGGCGGGCTTTGTTGCGGCGCACAACGCCAACGACTTTTTCTCTCGCTTTCTCTCCGGAGAGGACGCCGGATTCGCGCCCACGATTCGAACCCTTTCCAATGCGATGGATGTCGGGGCGCCCAGTAATTTCGAAAGGCTTCAGGCCTTGCTGGATCGTCCGGCCATGCAGCGGTTGATACGTGCGGAGCGCGTGCTCGACGAAGATACGGTTGCGTCCATGCAGCGGGTCTACGAAGCTACCGGCTATGTGGCCGATCCGCACACGGCGGTGGGTCCCGAAGCGGTACGCCGCCAGCGCGCGCTCGGCGGGCTGCGGGGGCCGGTTGTGGCGCTCGCTACGGCGCATCCGGCCAAGTTTCCGGAAACGGTGCATGCTGCGCTCGATTTCGAACCCGATGCGCCCGACCGACTGGCGGCGATCGGAACGCAGGGTACGACAGTCGAGAAAATAGTACCCTCTGTGGAGGCCTTGCGTCCGTATCTTGTGGCATAGCAGGATACTTTGAGCTTTGCGCCCTTAATTCAGAGTATCCTGATAGTAAGATCGGCGGCACCGAAAACCATACCCTGTTCCTTGCCGGTTCCTCCATTGTCCGATATCCAGTCCGATATCCAGGACTTCCTGCCCATGCCGTTCTACCTTGATGGCTGGAACCGGAGGCAACTTCCGCATGCCCAGGCGCTATGGGATTTTCACCAGGCGCTTACCTGTCCCACCGTGTTGCTTTCTTTGCCCTCCGCTGTGCCGTCCGGGTCCCCATCCGCCGCTTTTTTCGACGAGGAAAGCGATCGAATTATGGGGGGCAAGCCGCTCCGTGTCGTCCCGGAGGCGGTGTCCAGGCAGGCGCTTGCCGCGTGCGAGGCGGAAGGATTGCCCCGCGCATTGCTGGCCGAGCAGGTATCGGCAGCCCGGGTATGGGCGGGGCCTGCACGTTTTCCGGACGACCGCGCGGTCAACGATTTCATGGAACAATGGGTTTGTCCGCATGCCCGTTTGCTTGCTCGCCTGGCAGGTATTTCCGGGTCGTGACAACGCAGCTACGTGGATGAACTGGCCCAGGGATTTTTCTGGACGGGCCGTCTTATGACACTGAAACGCGAAGT
>JANQSQ010000028.1 GCA_028283985.1 Rhodothermales bacterium
ACGATGCGACCCGTTCCTTCCGGACCGGTACGCTGCATACGGTGCACAACCCGGATACGATCGCCGACGGCGCCCGGGCCCCCTCGCTCGGCGCCACAACGTTCCCGCTTGTACGCGCGTACGTGGACGCCATGTATACGGTCCGCGAGGTTTCCATCGCGCGCGCCATGCATTTTCTGTGGCAACGCATGAATCTGGTCGTCGAACCCACCGGCGCGCTGGCCGCGGCCTGGCTTTTCGAGGAAGATCGTCCGGCGTTGCCCGAACGCGTCGGCATCATTGTGAGCGGAGGCAATGTCGAACTTGCCGCCGCGGTCCGGCTTTTCGAGAAGTTCGGCCTGGAATAGCTTGTATCGTCAGGCCCGGAGCAGAGCGGGATATAACCGGAGCGACGCGGGATGTGACGGGAATGCAGGGGAAACGGCTTTGAACCGCAACGCCGGAAACGTCTGAGCCTCAATACCGGACCGGACGGATCGGATCGAAGGAGGCGGGCTGCGCCGCCTTGCCGACCCGGCGGTACGAACGGTCGAAATAAACAAGAGGATGTCTGTCCGTATCGGCTTTCCGGATATCCGTCACGAGCCCTAATACGATGGAATGGTCGCCGGCGTCATACACCGCATGGCGAATACACAACAGCACCGTCATGACTCCCGCGAGCACGGGGACGCCATGTGCATCGACTTCATAATCCACGGCGCGGAATTGCTCGTCGCCAAGCATGTCCGGTGTGGCGAAACGATCCGAAAGATGCGCCTGACCTGCGTGCAGCACGTGTAGTGCAAAACGATCGGCACGGGTCAGGAAATCATAGATTCCTGCATCCCGGCTGATATTGAACGAAAGGAGCGGCGGCCGCAGCGAAGCGCTCGTAAACGAACCGATCGTAATGCCGCGTATTTCCCCCTTGCCATCGGACGCCGTTACGACGGACACCGGGGACGGCACCTGGCGCATGACCCAGCGCAGCGCTTCCCCGTCTTCATCGGTTATTAGATCCCGCGTTGCTCCGGTCACATCCCGCACTGCTCCCGGATCCCGTTTCACTCCGGTTATATCCCGCACTGCTCCCGGATCCCGTTTCACTCCCGGATCCGCCCGATCGCCTTGATCAACCCGGTCCGGCATCACGTAAACACGTCCTTGACCTTGCTGAAGAAGGATTTCCGGTCCTGCTTGTCGGGCCGGGGGCGGAACGATTCTGCGCCGAGCAGCCCGCCCAGCATGGCCTGCTCCTCGTCCGTGAGGCGTTCCGGCGTCCATACATGCACCCGCACCATTTCGTCGCCGCGCCGCGTACTCTGCAACTCGGGCAACCCTTTCCCCCGCATGCGC
>JANQSQ010000033.1 GCA_028283985.1 Rhodothermales bacterium
CCTGTCAGAAAATAATCCAGGAGGTGGGCATAGAGCGCCTCGCAATGCGGCCACCACAACTTCATGGACCATTCGAGCGGAACGGGCGAATACCCTTCCGCATCCACAAAATAGAACAAGCCCTCGTGCTCCTTGTCCCAGCCGTTTTCGAAAGACCACCGTACCATGTCGAGGGCCTGCTGCTGCACATCCGGGCGGCCCAATCGCTGCGCCCAGTGCTGCAAAAACCATCCCGCCTCGATGGCATGCCCCGGCGTCAGCAAACGGCCTTCGGGGCCGTGCAGGCAACTGCCGTCCGGAGCGACAACCTCGTACACGCGCCGCGTATCGGGGTGTACATGCAGGGCCGTTCGGCGGATACAGTCATCCACCTCGGCCCGGTACGTTCCGAAATCGTCGCCGGCCACTTCCTCGATCAGATTAAGCATCAGCATCGGCACGGCCAGCGCTTGCGAAGAAACTTGCCCCTCGTGGGCCGGGCGCCCCACCTTCGTCCAGTCCCAGGCCCATTCCCACATCGTTTCGAGCGCTTCATACGCCTCGCGAAGGAGTTCGGGCTTCTCTGCCGCCCGGGCATATTCCGCAAGAGCCATGATGTAAAAACACTCCGTGAATATCTTGCGCTGGAGGTACACGGGCCGCCCATCCGCCGTCACCGAAAAACAGACTCTCCCGTCCGGGCGCACGGCATGCTTGCGCATGAAGTCCATACCGCTGCGAGCCATGGCAAGCCAGGAAGGTCTGGCCTCGACGGTGCGATAGAATTTGCTGAACATCCATACCAGGCGGCCCTGCATCCACAGGTGCTTGGTCGTGTCGTATACGGCCCCGTCCCGGTCCAGATTGTTGAAATGGCCGCCGTACTCGAGATCCGGAGCGTGGCGCTCCCAGAACGGGATCACGCGTTCGAACAGTTCGTGCTCGTACCGGTCGCGGTAACGGGTACGGAGCGCGGCGAAATCGGCGCCGGGATGCGCGGAGGACATGTTGCAGGCTATCGTTTCAGGGAGTATGCAATGCGGAACGGGCTTCCAAAATTGCACCCGGAAGATAGCATGTAAACCGCCGTCGCGCGAGAAAAAGAACCCGTAAACCATCCGGGACTGTCCGGAAACAAGGCCCTCGGGGTCGCAAAACCGGGCTGCAGATCGAACGTTTCGATGCATCGTGGCGTATTTTCAAGCGCATTCGGCCGCACGAACCGCTACGCAGTACGATGCCCGACCCTTTCCGGCCATCCGGTCGCCCTCCGCAACCGCTCTTTTCATTCCCGGCGCGCTGCGCCGCGGCAGCCCCCGCATTCCTTGTGGCGCTCGCTATATTCGGCGTGTGCGCATCCGCCCGCTCCGGCGTCGCGCAACCGCTCAACCGGATTCTGTTCGAAGAAATGGCGGTGGATTGCCTCGGAACGCTTCCCGAAACGGAGGACGATCTGATCCTGCACGCTCCCGAGGAGATGCCGTATGTCCGGGCCGTCCTTGTAGCCGCATGGCAAGCCGATGGGCGCACGATATTTCTCCCGGACTCGACAAAAACCGGCCTTCGAATTTCCTACGCCATTGAAGAAACCGGCGTACGCTACGAAAAAAGACGCCGGAAACAACTTGCCCGCGAAGTGCGCCTCGTACTCCGCTACGACATCGCGGACCAGGACGGTCGCGTGCTTGCCGACGAGCGCTGCGCCGTCATGCGGTCGGACGTCATCGCACGGACGCAACGCACCGCCGTGGAAACCGAAGCCTGGCCTGAAACGCAGGGCGCCCCTCCGCGCAGGAGCCGGGTCCGCCGTATGCTGGAACCCGTCGTCCTGACCGCGGCCATGACCGTCACGGCCTGGCTGTTTTTTTCGCTCCGTTCGTCCGAAGAAGATTCTTCATGAGCGCCCGCATCAAGGCATGGCGGCGTTTCGCTGCAAAGCGATGCACACCGACCGGACAGCGCATGAGGCAAGGGGCGCGATGGGCGGCCCCGCTATGGTGCGCTACGCTGTGGGCCGCCTGCGCTACGCCCCTCCCGCCCGGGGGAGGCCCACCGGACGATACCCCGCCGCACATTGTCGAGAGTATCCCCGCCGGCGGCGCCACGAACGTATCCGGGGCTTCCCTCCGCATCGTCTTTTCGGAATACATCAAC
>JANQSQ010000038.1 GCA_028283985.1 Rhodothermales bacterium
CGCTCCCGTTCAATGCATCGTCGTCCTCGGCTGCGGGCACCCTCACGGTCTGCTCCGTTGACCAGTTGTCGGGACCGAACGTAAGCGACGCCTTGTCTACCGTAATGTCCGCATCCGAACCCGAAGGGAAAGACAGCGAGATCGTTACGTCGGCCGAAGGCTCCGTATCCAGCGTTACAGTGTACTTCGCGCTGTCGCCTTCGGCCACCGTCAGCGCCGTCGGCGTGATCGTAACGCCCGCCGTATCGTTGTCCGCCTCGGTCGCCGTAACCGAAGGGGCTGTAACGCCCGTATAATCCCCGCCGCTTACCGCATGATCTATTGTCGCCGCGCCGTTTACGGCGTCGTCGTCCTCGGCGGCCGACACCGTGACTTCCTGCGCCGTATCCCAGTTATCCGTAGTGAACGTGAGCGAGGTCTTGTTCGCCGTAATGTCCGCATCCGAATCCGAAGCGAAAGACAACGCGATCGTTACGTCGGCCGAAGGCTTCGTATCCAGCGTCACGGCATACTTCGCGCTGTCTCCTTCGGCCACCGTCAACGCCGTCGGCGTCACCGTAACGCCCGGCGTATCGTTGTCCGACTCGGTCGTCTTAACCGAGTCGGCCGTAACGTCTGCGTAATTTCCTCCGCTTACCGCATGCGCTATCGTCGCACTCCCGTTTACGGCGTCGTCGTCCTCGGCGGCCGACACCATCACTTCCTGCGCCGTATCCCAATTGCCCGGACCGAACGTGAGCGAAGTCTTGTCTACCGTAATGTCCTCGTCCGAACCGGCGGCCAAAGACAACGCGATCGTTACGTTGGCGGAGGGCGGCGCATCCAGAATCACGCTGTACTTCGCATCGGAGCCTTCCGGAACGGAGAGCGCCGTCGGCGTGACCGTAACGCCCGCCACGCATACTCTATTGGTATCGCGAAACATAATACCCGCTAACCATGCCCGGAAATCGCTATCCGCAGGCGTAGTAACGCAAGTGTTTCGTATATTCAATTCCTCAAGCGGCAGATGCCTTAAACCTGCAGGAAGCTCTCCGGTCAAGTCTGTATTTTGTATATTTAATATCTCAAGCTTGGTCAGATTTTCTATTTCGGTCGGTATGACGCCGCCTAAGTCGGTATGGCTGAGAGCCAACGTCTCAAGGCTGGTCAGATTTCCTATTTCGGCCGGTATGACGCCGCTTAAGTGGTTATGGTTGAGAGATAAGAATTCAAGGCTCGTCAAGTCTCCTATTGCGGCCGGTATTTCTCCCCGTAAATTATTGAAATGCAAGTTTACCCTGGCGACTGCGCCGTTCCGAACCGTGACCCAGCGCCTCTCCTCGACCGGTTTCTCGCTTTTCCAGTTCTCGTTATACTTCCAGTTGTCGCCGTCGGTCGCGTCGTATAACGCCACCAGCGCCGCCCTCTCCGCGTCCGACACCGTATTATCGTTATCCTTCTCGGTCACCTTGACCGAGTCGGCCGTAACGTCCGCGTAGTTTCCTCCGCTTACCGCGTGCGCTATCGTCGCGCTCCCGTTTAGGGCGTCGTCGTCCTCGGCAGCCGACACCGTGACTTCCTGCTCCGTATCCCAGTTTTCCGTGGTGAACGCGAGCGAGGTCTTGTTCGCCGCAATGTCCGCATCCGAACCCGAAGCTAAAGACAACGCGATCGTTACGTTAGAGGAGGGCGGCGCATCCAGAACCACGCTGTACTTCGCATCGGAGCCTTCCGGAACGGAGAGCGCCGTCGGCGCGACCGTAACGCCCGGCGTGCATACTCTATCGGTATCGGTAAATCTAATACCCGTACCCGCTAACCATGCCCGGAAATCGCTGTCCGCAGGCGTAGCAATACAGGTGTTTCGTATATCCAATACCAAAAGCGGCAGATGCCTTAAACCCACAGGAAGTTCTCCGGTCAAGTCTGTATTGTGACTCAAATCCAGGAACTCAAGTCCGGTCGGATTTCCTATTTCGGTCGGTAAGGCGCCGCTTAAGTTGTTCTCGTCGAGGCCTAAATCCTGAAGGCTGGTCATATTTCCTATTTCGGTCGGTATGGCGCCGCTTAAGGAGTTCCCGTTAAGGAATAAATCCTGAAGGCTGGTCAGATTTCCTATTTCCTCCGGTATTTCTCCGCTTAAGGAGTTATAGTGGAGCCATAAACCCTGAAGGCTGGTCAGATTTCCTATTTCGGTCGGTATGGCGCCGCTTAAGGAATTATTACCGATATTTATCGACTCAAGGCTGGTCATATTTCCTATTTCGGTCGGTATGGCGCCGCTTAAGGAGTTCCCGTTAAGGAATAAACCCTGAAGGCTGGTCAAATCCCCTATTGCGGACGGTAGCGTTCCCCGTAAATTATTGCCCTGCAGGAATAGATCGATGACTACCCCGCCCACAACCGTGACCCCGTACCAGTCCTCGACCGGTTTCTCGCTTTTCCAGTTGGTATTATTCGTCCAGTTATCACCGTCGGTTGCGTCGTACAACGCCACCAGCGCCGTCTTCTCCGCGTCCGTTTGCGCCTGCGCCGCGCTCGGAACGAAGACCATTTCTGCTAACAAAAAGCAACAGATCGCCACCGACCGCGCCGCCCTCGACCAGCCAGCGTTCTCGCTCTTTTTCAAGAGAGAAACCCAGGGAGCAGCGGTTTTCGTTGGAGCTTGTATACCAAAGTAACCGGCGGGGAGGAGCGTCCCGGCACTTCGGCATGGGCGAGTTAGTCTTTCACAATTGTTTTTGCTCGATATTCTCGCAGCCTCAGGAAACATACCTCAGGCTCTTGGGCGGCCCGTTTTCGAACAGTTCAAGCAGGGGATTGGCGCCGGAGGAATAGAGGGGATATGGCTGCCTTGACCTCCAGGGAAAAAAGCGGTGGCGCACTGCCTTTTTTCGCTACTCCCCCCTGTGAATTAACTTTAATTATCCTTTTACCACGAATCAAGATCGAATCATGTCGAAAACTCCTAAAAATCTTAACGTGGCCGTGAAGGAACGTATTGAAAATTGACGCAATACCGGAAAAATTGGCGACCCATCCTGGTTCACCCGCCGTGTTGACAGGCGCTTCGAGCAGCCGGGGATTGTCCCGCAAGGCTTGCGCCGTCTGAAAGGATACTTCGATAGAAGGAGGTTACTTGCGCCGTTAATATATCGTTTTGTGCAAAAATTACTCCGAAATGGAGTAAAAACTACTCCAAAAAGGAGTAATTTCTACTCAAAAGGGGCAAAATCGGATCATTGGGGCTCGTCTTTCTCTTCCCCTTCTCCGGCGGATCAGTGCG
>JANQSQ010000048.1 GCA_028283985.1 Rhodothermales bacterium
TGCCGTGGTGGGCGGCAGGCCTGAGCATCTTTGCCACCATGCTCTCCGCCATCACTTATCTCTCTATTCCTGCAACGGCCTACGCCAGCGACTGGACCCGCTTCCTGGTCAATATGGGCATTCCCCTCATTGCACCGATCGTCATCTTCTTTTTCCTGCCTTTTTACCGAAAACTTCGCGTCACAAGCGTTTACGAATACCTCGAAAACCGATTTGACACCTCATTGCGCCTGCTCGGCTCCGCCTCGTTTATCCTGTTTCAATTGGGAAGGATGGGCATCGTGTTGCTGCTGCCGGCCCTGGCGCTAAGCGCTGTGACGGGCTTGCATCTCTTTCTGTGCATCGCTCTTATGGGGTTATTGAGCACGCTCTACACGGTGCTGGGCGGGATGGAAGCCGTTGTCTGGACCGATGTGATTCAGGTCGTGGTGTTGTTCGGCGGGGCACTCGCTGCATTGGGCATCATCGTTGCAGATATTCCCGGAGGCTTTGGGCAAATCATCACGGAAGCGGCAGAGCACGACAAGTGGAACCTGGTCAATCCCGGCTGGGACCTGTACAGTGATTCGCTATTCGTTATTCTTCTCGGGATGGTCTTTACAAACCTGCTACCCTACACCACGGATCAGGCAGTGGTGCAACGGTATATGACCACCGCGACCGAGCAATCCGCGCGCAGCGCCATCTGGACAGGCGCTTTGTTTGCCGTGCCGGCATCCATCCTGTTCTTCTTCCTCGGTACGGCGCTGTTTGTCTTTTATCAGAACTTCCCGGAGCAACTCACCCCCCTCGAAAGATCCGATCAACTGCTGCCCTGGTTTATCGTCCAGGAAATGCCTGCCGGTCTGGGCGGCCTGGTCATTGCCGGGGTGTTTGCCGCTTCCATGTCCAGCCTCGATTCTTCGATTCATTCCATCACTACTGCGGTCACCACCGACTTTTTCAAGCGTTTCCAGCCGGATCGGGAAGAGAAAAAGTGGCTCAGCCTTGCCCGGTGGATTGTATTCATCCTCGGTGTCCTCGGTACAGTTAGCGCCATGCTCATCAGCACCCTGGATCTGCGGGCGCTCTGGAGCCTGTTTCTGGATATTACCGGCCTTTTCCTCGGCACCCTCGGAGGCCTGTTTATTCTGGGCATTTTCACCCGTCGAACCACTGCCTTTCATGCGTGGATCGGCGCCCTGACCTCTGTCGCTGCACTTGCTTACTGCACCTTTTTCACATCGATCAACGGCTTGCTTTTCGGCGCAATCGGGACACTGACGTGTGTGGGTACAGGTTGGCTGAGTAGCCGGATTGTAAGAAAGAAGCAGCCGAAAGATATTGGGGAAGTGACTATTTAAGGATACTCTGCCTGTACTGGCGCCGCCTACAGGTCTTTTACGGCGGCCACGAGTTTTGCCAGCGATTCTTTCGCATCCCCGAACAGCATGCGGGTGTTGTCGTGATAGAACAGCATGTTATCGATGCCGGAATAACCGGGACGCAGGCTGCGTTTGAGCACAACCACCGTGCGGGAACGATCCACATCCAGAATGGGCATACCATAGATGGGACTGGTCTTGTCCGTACGCGCTGCCGGATTGACCACATCGTTGGCGCCAATCACGAGCGACACGTCCGTCATGCCGAATTCGTTGTTGATATCGTCCATTTCGTAGAGTTGGTCGTACGGCACGTCCGCCTCTGCAAGCAATACATTCATATGTCCGGGCATGCGGCCGGCCACCGGATGAATAGCGTATTTCACGGTAACGCCCTGGGCTTGCAGCATATCCGACAATTCGCGAACCTGATGCTGCGCCTGGGCTACAGCCATACCATAGCCGGGCACCACGATCACCTGTTCGGCATACGTCAACTCGATGGCCACATCTTCGACCGACGTTTCCTGCACCGTAAGGTCGGGCCGGGCGCCTTCCACCGTCGGACCGCTTCCATCGCTGTCTCCGCCGAAGCCACCCAGCAGTACGTTCAGCAACGACCGGTTCATTGCTTCGCACATAATGGAGGTCAGGATAAGTCCTGATGCGCCGACCAGGGCGCCGCTTACGATAAGCGCCGTGTTGTCGAGCATGAATCCGGTGGCCGCTGCAGCCAGTCCCGAGTAGGCATTCAGAAGCGCTACGACGACGGGCATGTCCGCCCCCCCGATGGGGATGACGAGGAGAATGCCCAATACCAGCGAAAGAAAGCCGAGAACCAGCGCCCCCCACATGATGGCTTGCATATCCATCGCTGCAAACGAGCCGCCCGCTCCGTAGATCAGGTATCCGCCTGCCCCAAGCGCACCGAGGGTCACCAGTACGGTAAGTACGCGCATGCCCGGAAACGAAACGGGATTGCCGCTCAGGTGCCCGCCCAACTTGCCGAAGGCGACAAAACTTCCGGAAAACGTGATCGTGCCGATCAGAATACACAGTACGACGGTGATCGCCGCCGGTACGTCGAGCGGCGCCAGTGCCGCCATGGATTGGACCGTTCGGGCTACCGCTCCTTCTCCTGCCCCACCGGACAGGTAACGCGCGATTTCTCCGCCTGCCACGAGTGCAGACGCCAATCCCCCGAAACCGTTGAATACCGCAACCAGCTCCGGCATGCTCGTCATGGCCACCCGCCGCGCCAGCAACATGCCCACGGCAGCGCCGACCACGAACCCGCCGATCATCTCCACCGGGGAAAGAATTCGCTGCAACAACAGCGTCGCCGCGACGGCAATCAACATGCCGATGGCCGCAAGCCGATTTCCCCTGCGGGCCGTAGCCGGGGACTGCAGCCGTTTCATGCCCAGAATGAAGAGCACGGCAGCGCCGAGATAAGCCAACAGGATAAGGTTCTGCATGGTGGCGAGGCGTCAGGCGGCGTTACTGGAAGGTTCCTTGCTATCGCGCTGCTTCGGCTTGAACATTTGCAGCATCCGATCCGTGACGAGGAAGCCCCCGACCACATTGATCGTGGCGACGATAAGCGCCGCAAATCCAATCCACTTGGCCCAGGGACTCTCGATCATGCCAGTCGCCACGAGGGCCCCCACAATGGTAATGCCGCTGATCGCATTCGTGCCGGACATGAGCGGTGTGTGCAGGGTTTGCGGTACCTTGCTGATCACCTCGAACCCGATGAATGCTGCCAGAATGAATATGACGAGATTGCTCAGCATCAGGGTGAACCGGACTGGAAATACATGGTATGGTACGAAACGCTTATAGGATACTTATGTGTCGAGCAGGGTGCGTACGTGTTCGTGCACGACCTGTCCTTCGTGCGTCACGCACATATCCTTGAAAATCTCGTCCTCGAAATCCGGACGGAACGTTTCGCTGTCGAAAAATTCCGTTAGGACAGCAAGGAGCGTGCGGGCGTACATGGTACTGGCATCGACAGGCGATTTCGACGGCAGGTCGAGTGGCCCCAGGATACGTACGCCATACACTGTAACGGTTTCTCCGGGTTTTGTAGCTGTGCAGTTGCCCCCGCCCGGCGCCGCGAGATCGACCACCACGGACCCCGGTTTCATAGCTTGCAATGCTTCGTCGGTGAAGAGGATGGGCGCAGGTCGTCCCGGCACCAGCGCCGTCGAGATCACCACATCCGCCGCTGCGATGTGCGGAACCAGCAGGGCGGTTTGCTGCGCCGCTTTTTCTTCGGTCAATGCCGTAGCATATCCGCCCGTATCGGCATCCTCTTGCGTTTCAAAAGCCAATTCCACGAACCTGGCGCCAAGGCTGCGAACTTCCTCCTGTGCTGCATCGCGAATATCGTAGGCGGACACACGTGCTCCGAGCCGCCTTGCCGTAGCGATGGCCTGCAGTCCCGCAACACCCGCCCCCAACACCAGCACATTCGCCGGCTTCACGGTACCTGCCGCCGTCGTCATCAGGGGAAAAAACCGAGGTAACGCCGCGGCAGCCTGCAACACGGCTTCATACCCGGCTACCCCGCTCATGGCGGAGAGTGCATCCATCTTTTGCGCCCGGGAAATACGCGGCACTAACTCCATGCCGAGCGCCGTCACGGAGCGATTGGCCAATTGCAGGGATAATGCAGGTCTGCCCAGCGGATCCAGCAACCCTAAAAAGACGCTGCCGGACTTCATTTTCCCGATTTCGGACTCCAGGGGGGGCCTCACTTTCAGGACGATGTCGGCGCCGAGCGCATCGCTGCATGTGCCTGTACGCGCACCGGCCTCCCGAAATGCATCATCGGTAAAGTATGCCGCCTCGCCGGCCCCCGCTTCCACAATGGCCCCGAATCCTTGACTTACAAGTTTTTGAACTATATCGGGAACGACAGCCACACGCCGTTCGCCGGCGGCGGTCTCCTTTGGAACACCAATGGTTAACGCCATACGCCCCCGAATAAAGATTCTGTCATGCAGGCGGTGCGAGCGATATGCTCCTGCGCATGAGACAACCCGAATATACAAAGACCACCGTATATCACCCGCGTTCTCTCTCGAAATCGTCCATAAAGGCAATGAGCGCATCCACGGATTCTTCCGGGCAGGCATTGTATAAGGAGGTGCGCATCCCTCCCACGGATCGGTGTCCTTTCAATGCCAGTAACCCTCGCCCGTGCGCTTCGGACAGAAAACGCGCTTCCAGGTCTTCCGAGGGCAGGCGGAACGTCACATTCATCCGCGAGCGGGCGTCTTCGTGCGCCGTCCCCCGGTAGAAATCGGTCCGGTCGATCCGGGCATACAGTTTGCCGGCCTTGCGCTCGTTGATCTCTTCGATAGCCGCAAGCCCCCCCTGCGCTTCCAGCCATGCCAGTACCTTGCCTATGAGGTACACGGCAAACACGGGAGGCGTGTTGTACAACTTCGCCGCATGTATCCCGTAATCCAGAATAACGGGCAGCGATTTGTTGCGGCGTTGCAGGAAACGGTCATGCACCAGTACGACGGTGGCGCCCGCCGGACCGATATTCTTTTGTGCCCCTGCATAGATCAACGCATAATTCGCCATGTCGATCGGGCGGCTCAGGAAATCGCTGGACGCATCGCATACGATGGGCGGATCGACCCGCGGAACTTCGGTGAACTGCGTGCCGACCACCGTGTTGTTCGAGGTCATATGCAGGTATGCCGCATCGGGATGAACATCCCATGCGTTTGCATCCGGGATATACGCGAAATTCTGGTCCTCGCTCGACGCTGCTGGCCGCGCCTTGCCCGTACGCTGCGCTTCTTTCAGTGCATTCACCGCCCAGCGCCCCGTCACTACATAATCCGCTGAAGCCCCCTCCTCCCGGAAATTCAGCGGTATCTGGTGAAACTGCATGGACGCCCCTCCTTGCAGGAAGAGCACATGCCATTCGCCGCCGATGTTCAGGAGGCGCCGGACACGCTCTTTGGCGTCCTGTTCGATCTGCGTATAGGCCGCCGAACGGTGACTGATCTCAAGGACGGATGCGCCAAGCTCCCCGTATACCGGGAATTCTTCTTTCATTTCCAGCAGTACGGCCTCCGGAAGCGCCGCGGGGCCGGCGGAAAAATTATGCAAGCGCATGGCGGGATACAGGCGAAGAGATTATCAAGGGGCCGTAGCCTTCGGAAAAACAGTGCTACGGCAAGAGAACGAGAGAGATTCAGTCCTAGTCGAACAGATGCACCAGCAGCCCGCTGCGGAGTTTCGGTTCGAACCATGTGGATTTCGGCGGCATGAGGAGGCCCCCATTCGACACGGCAAGCAGTTCCTCCACACTGGTCGGATACATGGAAATGGCCAGTTCCGCCCGTCCGGAGTCGACCAGACGTTCCAGTTCGCCCGTACCGCGTATACCTCCCACGAAGTCGATATTCGGATCCAGTCGCTGATCTATAATGCCGAACTCGGGTTCCAGCAGATGTTCGCTGAGCCGCGCCACATCGAGAGTGTCCGCTACCTCAGTACGTTCCGTTGGTGGAAGCTGGATCGTATGCCAGTGTCCACTCAGGTACAGACATACGTTGCCCGGTTCGGCAGGTGTTTTCTCTCCGGAATCTACAGACAGGTCAAATCGGGCGGCCAGCGTATGCAGAAACTCGTCCGTGGGGACTGGCAGTTTTCGTACGATGCGGTTATAGGCAAGAATGCGCAGTTCGCTCATGGGAAACAGCACGGCCGGGAAAAATTCCGCCTCCGGCAGTTCGACAGATGCTTTGCGCATTTCCGCCGCCGCCCGCGATGCTGCGGCACATCGGTGGTGTCCGTCCGCGATATACAGGTATTCGACGCGCACAAAGGCATCCACCAGGTCTTCCCGCTGCTCCGCTTTCCAGATCGTGTGGCGAACCCCATCCTCCGCCCTGAAGTCGTAGAGCGGCTCCGAAGCGGTTTCGGAGGCGACCAAAGCATCGATTCGATCCGCATTCCGATAGGTCATCATGACCGGCTCGGCATGCGCCTGCTGGGTCACGATATGACGGACGCGGTCTGTCTCCTTTTTCGGGCGCGTTTTTTCGTGTTTCAGGATCGTCCCGTTGTCGTATTCCTCCACGGATACACACCCGAATACGCCGGTTTGCGTATGCCTGTCCATTTCCAGGCGGTATATGTACACGGACGGCTCGTCCTGCACCGAGGCGCCGTTTCCGGCGAATGCCCGCAGGTTGGCGGCGCCGCGTTCATACGTTTCCGGGGCATATTCGTCGGCGCCCGCCGGCAGATCGATCCCCGGGCGGACGACGTGCAGAAAGCTCAGCGGGAGCCCTTCTGCAAGGGCACGAGCTTCTTCGGTATCGACGACATCATAGGGTACGGAAGCGATCTCCTTCACCTTGTCGGGAACAGGACGAAGGGCGCGAAACGGGTGCAGGATCGCCATGGAAAGAGGCCGTGCACAGGCCGGGATAGTGCGCAGAAAACAATCCGGTACAATTTCGGAAATACCCGGTTCCTGTGCAGTGGAACGGCGGCGAATAAGTGGTTAAGAAGAGAAGCTGCGGGAGCCCGGTGAGGATCAACGCTCAGGGCGCATCAAACGTACCCGAACAGCGGCGGAAACACGACCACGACGAGTCCCGCCCAGAGAGCATACACCGGGAGGTAGTCGGTCTGCCAGCGCTCCAGAGCAGTGAAGGACCCGGCGCCCCGCAGGAATCGCACATACAGCCAGAACGACCAGGCTAGATTGACCAGCAGGATGAGGTTCATTCCCAGCGCAGCCACCTTGTTCGGACTGAACCCGAATTCCGATATGCGCGCCACGATAGCCGTCAGCGCCACAGCGTCCACGATCAGCGCCGAGGCAACAAGCACCATTTGAAAAATGTCGAACGCGCCCGGCTTTTTCTCGGGATCCCGCGCCGACACGGCATAAAGAAGCAGGCCGAGAACCACCACGAGCAGCAGATCGCATCCGATGAGGGCTTCGCGCTCCATGTTTATGCTATTCCCGGTCCATAGCATGGAGCCCAGAAAAACGAGCAGCACGATCGCGAAAAGCGGCGTGAACAGGCGGGTCAGCAGCGGCGCAAAGTTCGCCATGATATTCTGCTTCGTTTCCACGAGCCAGGCGGCTATGAGGACGGCTCCAAGCGCCCCGCAAGGGATAAGCCAGTTCTGCATGAACCATTCGGGATCCAGGCCGATGGCGTTGAACATAAACATGGTCAGGGCCGTCAGGACGATGCCGCCCAGCGCAATCAGGACATAGTAAATGAAAAACTCGCCGGAGAATCGGACAAAATCCATGCGCCGGGCGCTATCGCCCCATGCTCCTCCCGCATAAGCGATTCCGATGACCAGCCAAAGCGCTATGGGAAGGTGCAGCACAGCCAGGAGTCCGGTAGCGGCTTCCGGCTCGAACGGAAACACATTGACGAAAACGCCTGCCGCCGCAAACGGCGCTGCTATCCACAGGCAGTTCCGGACACCAAGGGTACGTTTCCATGCAAAATACCCGGCGAGAAACGGCAGCACGAAAAGGCTGATGTTACGTGCATAGAACGCTGCATTTTCCTCGTGCATCGACAGGCCGAACAGCGCCGGGATTTTTACGGCGAGCGCCGCGAGAATGGCCAGGGCAATGACTATCGTGGCCTCGGTACGAACCATCGCCGTGGCCGCCCGGCCATTTTCGGTTGCATCCATTGTTTTCTTCTGAAAATGTTTTCAACTTCCGGACGGCGGGTTACTGTCACACCAGGGTTG
>JANQSQ010000618.1 GCA_028283985.1 Rhodothermales bacterium
GCGTCGTACAATGCGGTGGAACCCGTACGCACTGGCCTCCGGCGCTCTCAGCCTTGTAAACCAACTGGGTTCCGATTATTCCCCATGCCTGTTGTAGCATGGAACGATTCAGACCACGCTTGCGGCTTCCGCCGGATGCGATCATATTCTGTACCTTCAGATCCTCCAGAACCAGATTCGCAGAGTGCGTCTTGACGATCTCGGTCGTCATCCGGTGAATGGCATTCCGGCGACGGATCGAAATGCGCCTGCTCTCCTTCGCCAGCAGCACCTTCGCTTTCTTGCGCCCATTGCCGCCGCGTTTAGCACGGGATACCCTGCGCTGCATCCTCTTGCGGCGCGTGTCGTCGTGGGCGAACGGGCAGTACTGCACCTCGTTCGACAGCGTTACAGACGACTTCACTCCCAGGTCTATGCCGACCACATCGCGCTTGTCAATAACCTCCGGCGCATCCGGCGCCTCACACACCAATTGTATCTCGTAGCGCAACGGGCCGCGGACGATGCGGATAACCTTGACCGCGGCATCGTCAAGAATGCCGCGAGTGTCTGTGAATGACAACCGACCCAACCCCTTGATCTGCACGTAATACCCTTTGTCGTTCTTGCGCTTGCGGGGCTTCGCTGCTTCCGTCTCGAACGACCGAACACCCCGGTCAAAAGACTTGTAACGAGGCAAGCCCTTGTGATCGCGGAAGAACTTGTCGTACCCACGGCGGACACGGTTCAGAACCGAACGCTGGCACGACGCATTCCACCGGCCCGTTCGAGTATCTTCGCCCCGCTTGCCGGTCAACCACTTGCACAGATCGTAATACGTTGGAGTCTTTGCGCCTTCGGCATACTGTGCACGGCAATGCTCAACCCCCTGATTGTACAGCCACGTTAGGTGGGAAAAAAACGTGTCCATCCGGCGATGCTTCGACGGAGTCAAATGCTCAAGACGATATGTATAAACTCTTGTCATTCAAAGAGTTATACAAAAACAATATTAACTTGTTCCATGTGAACTATTCGCTATAAGCCCCATGTGTTTCATACGGCGCGCAGGGCAAATTCAGGATCTGTTAATACTATGCAGCAACGCATCGTCGCCGCCCGTGGCCAGATGCATGACGGCTGCCTCGCTCATCGCGTTCCGGTCCAGTTCACCTGTGATACGACCTTCATGCATGACCAGAACGCGGTCGGACATCCTCAGGATCTCTTCCAGTTCGCTACTGACAAAGAGAATGGCGATTCCTTCGCCTGCCAGCGCTTCCATCATCTGATATATTTCGTGTTTGGCGCCGATATCGATGCCGCGCGTAGGCTCATCCAGCAGCAACACCCGCGGCCGGAGCGAGAGCCACTTGCCCAACACCGCTTTTTGCTGGTTGCCCCCTGAAAGCAACCCTGCCCGCCGGGTATCGGTTGGGGTTTTTATCGCAAGCGCCTCGATCATCCGGCGGGAATCTTCAACTTCCCGGCGCCGATTGGGCCATCCTCCGACCCGCTGGCGGCGCCGGAGTCCGGCCAGGGTCAGGTTATGCCGGAGCGCCAGCTCGAGCACAAGACCCTGTTGTTTCCGATCTTCGGGGACCAGCGCCAGTCCGGCTGCAATGGCGTCGCTCACGCGCTGAAAAGCGACCTCTTTTCCGGCTGCCTCGATACGTCCCTCCAACGCCCGGTCGATCCCGAACAAGACCCGGAGGAGTTCGGTGCGGCCTGCCCCGACGAGACCGGCCAACCCGACGATTTCGCCTGCCCGGAGGTTGAACGTCAAGGGGCAGTCGGGCCAGGCCGGGGTTACGAGGTCGTCCGCCTTCAGCGCCGTCGATCCGATGGGATGCGTCGTCCGGGCATAAAACCGGGAAACATCCCGGCCGACCATCTTCCGGACCATCGTCTCATGCGTAATCTCTTCGCGGGCCAGTTCACCGGCGTTTTCTCCGTCGCGCAATACCAGTACCCTGTCCGACATCGCCTCCACTTCCTGAAGCCGATGGGACACATAAATAATGCTTACGCCTTTGGATCGAAGATCGTCGATGACCTCGAAGAGCACGCCCGCCTCGCTCACCGACAAGCTGGAAGTCGGTTCATCCATGATCAGGATCCGCGCATCGGCCGAGAGGGCTTTGGCAATCTCAACCAATTGTCGGCGCCCTATGGAGAGATGCTGTACCCGCATCTTCGGGGAGATGGCCAACCCGACACGCGCCAGCACGTGCTCGGAGGCCTCGAAAATCCGGCGCTGGTCCATCCATCCGAGGCGCCCGGGCTCGCGTCCCAGAAAAATGTTGGCCCCCACGCTGAGGTTATCCGCCAGGTTGAGTTCCTGGTGAATCAGGGCGATCCCGAGT
>JANQSQ010000052.1 GCA_028283985.1 Rhodothermales bacterium
CCGCATCGTACCATGCCTGCATTCGCAGCATAAGGTCCATGGGCGCGCCAAAAGCTTTTTCGATGCGCAGGGCCATCTCCGGCGATAGCGCGGCGTGACCGTTTACCAGATCCGAAAGCGTTGCCCGGCGAACGCCCGGAATCTCTGCCGCCTTCGTCACGCTCAGGTCCAACTCCTCGAAAAAGATTGGTGTCGACACAGAAGGAAAATATTACCGGGTCTGACAATTAAGACATGCTATCATTGACCTTTTTTTCAATACCGGCGCACTGCTCCATAAGCTGATCGAACGATTCCGTGTCGTCAAGCAATATCCCGCCTTCCACCATCCTGGCGTAATCGTTGGCGAGAGTCTCGCGAGCTTCGCCGGACGGAATCAGGCGCAACCCACCGGATAGTGCAGCATGGTAATCGATCCGTTTGCCGTCGGCGTCATTCTCCGGAAAAAACATGGCCTTATGACGTGCAACTGCACATGCAAGTTGACGATTAGCCAGCGCCTTGTCTGCATAACCGGAATTACCGAGACGAACCAGATCGTGCCAGTGCCGGGAAAGGCGTTCGCCCCGTCGGCGCTCCTGAAGACAGAAAACGTGTATGGCTGTGGCCTTTTCCAGAAAAGTACGCTCGGCCAGCAGCACAGAAGCGTGAGCTGATGGAAATTTCACGTCGCCAGATAAAAATTCCGCTGCGTCGCATGTAATAATCCGTTCCTCGCGTGGCTCGCCAGTGGCGCGAGCATCGAATTCGATCATAACCTCTGACTTAACGAAACTGTAATCATCGAACAAGGGCGAATAATCGATTCGAAGAGCAGGGGAGAGACTTTCCTTGTCAACATAGACATGTGCGGGCAAGCCGGATCGGGACAATTCCTCTTTGATGTTCGGCAAAATCCGTTCGCACATCTGCTCATCAAGTTGGTGCCGTATCTTTTTCCGCCACTTATCGCTCTGACTCCGCGTAAGCGATAAATCCTTATCGATTTCGGATGCCAGATCCGGGGCAATAACGCGAATGTCATAGGTTATATCGACATCTTCCGAAAACCGACGGATTGCTTTATACGCCTTGGAAAGGGACGTACCGCCTTTGAATGCAAGGTGTTCGCCAAAAGGGGCACCGAACAACAAGCGCAAGGCGTGTACGACCCAAATGTCTTTCTCCAGAAGATAGGCTGGCCGCCCGCTTTGACTGGCCGCAACTTCCAATGCATCGCGGCGATCATTGGACGAAAGAGTATGGAAAAGTACTTCAGGCATGAACCATCAGCGCACTCACCGACTCGGCCATCCATCCAGGCATGATGGGGCGGGCCTCGGTCAGTTTATCGAACTCTTCACAGGAAAGTCTTGGGACAATGCATCTGAGCCCATCCGCGACTTCTTCCGGTCCCAGCCAGGCCAAAGCACGAATAGCAACCCCCGCCGCACTGTGCGGGGCGACCAACTGCCAGCGCGGAGCATGACGAAGCTGGACCGTGTACGCACCCAGTTGCAAACGTCGGCTCGGCCCCGATGTCAGATAAACCGATTGAACGGGTACCTGGGTCGTCAACCCAAGGACATTCGCTGCGGATGCACCGCCGGGGACAATCGGTTCGCCCCATAGATCGGCAAGTTCGGCGATAACTTTGTCCAGGCTCGGCGCCCGCAAACCGAAAGACGTCTCGACCGGACGCATGTATACGCCCTGGCAAATGCGCATAAGTTGTCCCCCGCGGGCCAACCGCGACAATGCCTGATCCACGGCGGCCCGACTTCCCCAATGAAGAAGGCCCGCAGGACAGATCGGCGTTGCCTCAGCCGATGCCTCAGCGTATTCCAGAATGCGATGTGGCAGACTGCTCATGATTGTTTTTTTACGTTATTTGCGTCAGAAAAATGAATATATTTCTGACAAATTACAATATATTACACCAAATAGACAATGAAGTTGCGGAGTTTTTCGTGGGAAACGGCCGGAACACATTACCGCCACCCATTCAAAGCAGATTCCCCTGCACAGAAAAATTTCCACAGACGACGGCAGCGCCTTGATAAGCGCGAAAACAAGTGGGCGTGTCAAGACTCGGCATCCCGGCGAACGCCGGTCGAAAAAATCTCCCCGCAAACCTCCACACTCCCCGCATTCGCCAAGACCGCCAGTAACTCCAGGAAATCCCCATCCTCCAGCGCCTCCCCGAGCGTTTCCGCATTCAGCGGTTCCCGACCCGCAATAAGCGGCGCGGCATACGCCAGCTCCGGCTCCAATGGATACGTCTCGCCGTGCGCGAACAGGACAGCGCATCCGTTATGGCGTTCGACGAAGGCGAAGAGATTCGGCGCTGCGCGCACCAGTTCGGCGCCGCCCCGCAGCGCCCCGGCAATGTCTTCTCCCGTCCATTCCCGTTCCGGCGCCGGCAATTCCTCGCCCCGCCGCGGCTCGGTAACGAGCGCGCCGAAAGCTTGCTCAGCGACGGGGACTGTCAAGGTGTCCCATATGAAAATGTACAGCTGGTCCTGCACATCCTTCCCGATCCGCCCCGGATGATCGGGCGGAGCCGACTCCGTCCCGGAAAAGCTTCCCAGCGGATCGGTATCCGCGATCGCCCGGCGCAGCAGGGCATCGAGAAACTCCGCATGACCCGGCGCGCGAAACCCGACCGAAAACGTCATGCAGGAGCCGAGCGCAATACCGTGGTGCGCCACGCGAGGCGGCAGGTAGAGCATGTCGCCCTCTTCGAGCACCAGCACCTCGTCCGGCTCGAAATCCGCCAGCATATCCACATCGAGGTCCGGCACGGACACTTCTTCTTCGGCAGGCAGCGGCTTCGCCCCGATCCGCCATTCGCGCCGCCCGAGCGCCTGGATCAGAAACACATCGTACCGGTCCACATGCGCCCCCACGTTTCCGCCCTCCGGAGCGTAACTCACCATGATGTCGTCGAAGCGCCACGACGGCACGAACAGAAACCGCTCGAACAGGGCCGCCACTTCGGGAACCCAGCGATCCACTTCCTGCACAAGCAGGGTCCAGTGCGTTTCGGGAAGATCCGCGAAATCCTCTTGCCGGAACGGCCCGTGGCGGAGTTCCCAGGGATACGCTCCGCCACGCTCCAGGATGAGGCGCGAGACCGTCTCTTCCTCGAGCGCCAGGCCCGCCAGTTCCTCCGGCGTGATCGGGGACTCGAAATCCGGGAACGCGTTCCGGATGAGGAGCGGTTTCTTCCGCCACCAGTTGCGTAGAAACGTCTTGACGCGCATGCCTCCCGGCAGACATTCGGGCAGGGCGGGCGAATCGGAGGATGGCGGCATATCGGCGTGTGTGGTTTTTCAGAGGATTATATACGAAAGTCGCCCGGTTGAATCATCGTCTACATGGATGAGGCAAGGACAGACATGCCATATCTATAAAGATTCAGCGCAGCAGATACCGCACCAGTTCGATAAGCGGCCAGAGCATCAGCACTGCGAACACGATAGCCGCCACCTTGATCGAAGACGCGGTCCGGGGCAGGTCGTACCCGCAGTACGGACACACGTCCGCATGCGCATCGATGGACAGCGCACAGGACGGGCATTCCCTGTTCGAAGAACGCTCAAACATGAAACCGCATCGCTGTTTTTCTCTTTAAAGGATACCCCTCCGAACACATCGTAAACGCGACTCCATGCGGACGCATATTTCTCGAACAGGCGCCTTGGCACGCACCATTGCGCTATGGGTTTCGGCGCATCTTGCCGCGGGGCAGGTTGCGAACGGGCAGGCCGTGAATATACAAGCCCGGGAAAATGCGAGCATACAAGTCGTGCAGGAACAGGCCACGACATCCAACGCCGGTCTCCTGCGGATCGCCGCCGTGAAATACAGCGGAGGAGGGGACTGGTACCAGGCCAGCACACCGCTTCCCAATTTCCTGCGGTATGTCCGCAACAACACGCTCCTGCAGGTCGATACCCGTCCCGATGTGGTCGAACTCTCCAGCGACAAGGTGTTCGGTTTCCCGTTCCTGTTCCTGTCCGGCCACGGCAACATCGTGCTCTCGGACGACGAAGCGCAGCGGCTCCGGCGTTATTTGCAAAACGGGGGCTTCCTGTACGTGGACGATGACTACGGCCTCGACGAATACATCCGCCGGGAGATGAAAAAGGTCTTTCCCGAAAAATCCTTCGCGGAGTTGCCGTTCAACCACGAAATTTACCATACCCACTACCCGTTTCCGAACGGGCTTCCGAAGATTCACGAACACGACAACGCCCCGCCCCGGGGGTACGGACTTTTCCACGAAGGGCGCCTCATCGTGTTCTACACCTACGAAACGAACATCAGCGACGGGTGGGAATCGCCGGAAGTGCATAACGACTCCCCGGAAACGCGCGAGACCGCGTTTCGTATGGGCACAAACATTCTCACCTACGCCATGATGCACTAGGGTCTCCATGAACGATCTTCAGAAAAACGACCCCCGGATATACGAAGCCATCCAGCAGGAGGTCGATCGTCAGAACGAAGGACTTGAACTGATTGCGTCGGAAAACTTCGTCAGCCGGGCCGTCCTGCAGGCGCTGGGCAGCCCGCTGACCAACAAATACGCGGAAGGCCTTCCCGGCAAACGGTATTACGGCGGATGCCAGCATGTGGACACGGCGGAGGACCTGGCGCGGGAGCGGGC
>JANQSQ010000068.1 GCA_028283985.1 Rhodothermales bacterium
GCTCCGGTCTATGGCTCGCTCGGCGCGCAGCACCCCTTCCGCCTCGATGGCGTCGGCTGCGTCCCGGAGACCCGCCGTATCCGTGAACCGGAACAGCAAGCCGTCGATTTCCGCCTCGCCTTCCACTTCGTCGCGCGTGGTGCCGGGCACAGGGCTTACAATAGCGCGATCGCTTCCCAGCAAGGCATTCAACAAGGTGGATTTGCCCGCATTGGGCCGCCCGCCGATTACGACACGCACCCCATCGCGCACGCGGCGCCCGAGTCGCCAGGATTGGAGCAATTCATCCAGCAGTCGTTCGCTCCGATCCAGAAGCGCTTGAAGGCGTTCCCGATCGGCGAACGCCACATCCTCTTCGGAAAAATCCAGTTCGAGTTCGAGGAACGCGCAGAGTTCAAGCAGGTCCGCCCGCACATCCGACAGCACCTCGGAATAGCGGCCCCGGAGATGCGAAACGGACACGCGGTGCGCCAGAGAGGACGAGGCATGGATCAGGTCGGCCACTGCCTCGGCCTGCGCCAGATCCATCTTCCCGTTCAGAAAAGCCCGCTGGGTAAATTCGCCGGGGGCGGCCAGGCGCGCGCCCTCTTCGAGCATGCGGTTCAGAATGAGCCGGCTCGCAAAATCGCCCCCATGGCACGAGCACTCCACGACATCTTCGCCCGTCGCTGAACGGGGAGCCCGAAAAAGCGTAGCGACTACCTGGTCGATGCGTGTCCCGTCGCGGCTTGCCACATAGCCCACATGCGCCGTATGCGAAGCGGCTTCCCGAAGATCCGCTCCCTCAAAGCAGGCCGCGGCGATCGCCACAGCTTCCGGACCGGAGATGCGCACGATACCCAGCGCAGCGCGCCCCCTGGCCGTTGCGATGGCGGCAATGGTATCGCTGGAAGCTTGCATGGCGCATGAAGCGATACGGTTGAAAAAACCACGCGGCGGCGCGCTCGGCGACTAGGGCCTGTTAACACTACTTGCGTCTCCCGGTCGTACGGGGGCCGCCGGGTCGCCGCCTGCCTGCCTTGCCCTTCCCTGTCCGGGCAAGAGCCTGACGGCTTCTCTTTCTTTTGTCCCCTTGCTTTTTACCCCGGCCTTTCGGCGCAGGCTCGCCGTTTTCTTCCTCCTTGGCGTCGGCAATATGCCGGTTGATAACCTTTTGTTGCACGGCAGTCACCACATTATACACGAGGTAGTACAGGCTCAGGCCGGATGCAAAGCGATTGAAAATGGCGAAGATCATCACCGGCATTACATAGGTGATGATCTTCATCTGGGGGTTCGAGGAAGGGGTCATCTGGATGCGC
>JANQSQ010000080.1 GCA_028283985.1 Rhodothermales bacterium
CCGCATCAACGGCAATGAGAGGGCGCCGCCAACGATCTCGATCGCGGCGAACGGCGCGACGGTTACGGAAGGAGCCTCTGCGGCGTTTACCCTGACCGCCTCCGAGGCGCCGGACGCGAATTTGTCCGTCGCCGTGAGAGTCGCCGCGTCAGGCGAATTCGGCTACGGCGGCAACACTGGCGACCAGACCGTGACCATCATGGCGGGAACGACGACCGCTGCGTTCTCGCTGACGACCTCGGCGTATACGTCTACCGGCTGGAGACGCCGGAAAGGATCGTATCGAAGGTGGCGACGCTGGTGAAATAAGGGCCTGATGAAATAAGACCCGCGGCGGCGTTTGTTTTCGACCATGTGGCCGGCGCCGCATCCGGGTCCCGGTAACTATTACGCCGCGGTGGCGCGAATCATTGCAAGGCAGTGACTATTCCTTCCAGGCCGCTCCCCCGGGATACTCGTATCGGTCGAGGGACGCCGGGTGCATTGCGATGCTGTAGCCCGGCGTTTCCGGCACGACGTAGTTCCCGTTTTTGATCGTTACGGGATGGACAAAGTGCTCGTGCAGGTGATCCACATATTCCAGCACGCGGTGCTCCAGGCTCCCGCTCACCGCCAGATAATCGAAGATGGACAGGTGCTGTACGTACTCGCACAGGCCGACTCCTCCGGCATGGGGGCACACTGGGACGCCGCATTTTGCAGCCATGAGCAGTACCGCCAGCACTTCGTTCACGCCGCCCAGGCGGCAGGCGTCGATCTGGCACGCGCCGATAGCGTCCGCCTGCAGGAATTGCTTGAACAGGACGCGGTTCTGGGCGTGTTCTCCGGTCGCCACGCGAATGGGCCGGAGGGCCCGGGCGATGGCGGCATGCCCCAGCACGTCGTCCGGGCTGGTCGGCTCCTCGATCCAGTACGGATCGAACTCCCGCAAGCGGTTCATGTGGCGGATTGCTTCGTCCACGTCCCAGTACTGGTTCGCATCCATCATCAGGATACCGTCCTCCCCGATCTCTTCCCGGATAATGCGCGCCCTCCGCCGGTCGTCCTCGATGTTTGCGCCGACCTTCTGTTTGAAGCGGGTCCACCCCTGGGCAACGCCTTCGCGGCATAGATTGCGGAGCTTTTCGTCGGAGTAGCCCAGCCATCCGGCGCTGGTCGTATACGCGGGGTAGCCGTTTTTGCGCAAGTCATTGAGCCGGGCGGCGCGGGAAGGCTCGAGCGCCCGCAGTATATCCGTTGCTTCCTCCGGCGTAATCAGGTCGGTGACGTACCGGAATTCGATACACGCCGTCAGTGTCTCCACAGGCATATCCAGCAGATACCGCCACAGTGGTTTTTCGTCGCAGCGGGCCAGCAGGTCCCATACGGCATTGGTAATGGCCGCCGTGGCAAGGTGGATCACTCCCTTTTCCGGTCCCAGCCACCGCATCTGGCTGTCCGAAGTCAGGCGCCGCCAGAACCCCAGCATATCTTCGCGGATTTCGTCGAGGGTCAGTCCTTCGACAAGCGGGGCAAAGGCCCGGATCGTCGCGACCACGATCTCCGTCCCGCGCCCGCAGGTGAATGCAAGGCCGTTGCCTTCGAGACCGTCCTGATCCGTGCGGAGGGTAACGTATGCGGCGGAGTAATCGGGATCGACATTCACCGCATCCGATCCGTCCAGCATTCGCGAGGTGGGAAACCGGATATCCCGGGCTTCTACATGGGTAATGCGCATGAAGCAGGAGGTGGGCGCGCTATTTGCGCGAGGGTACGGCGCGAAAGATTCCGGGCCGTGGTTCATCCATTGTTCGACTCATCGACACTCGAGTCCTCTGGCGCATCGTCGGGTCTATACATTCGGTAGCCCACCCGGGGCTCGGTAAAGATGTACGTCGGGTTGTCCGCATCGTCGCCCAGTTTGCGACGCAGTTTCTTCACAAAAGCCCGTACCCGGCGCGTGTCGTTGGAATCGCGGGATCGCCACACGCTGCGCAACATTTGTTCGTAGGTCACTACCCGACCGGCGTTGGTCGAAAGAATGTGGAGCAGATTGTACTCGGTGGCGGTAAGTTGCACCGTGACCTCGCTCAGGGTAACCAGGCGTTCCTCGTAGTTGATCACGAGATCCCCTGACCGGAAAGTTTTGAGGAGCAGGTCGTTATCGCGCAGCGCCGCCTGGATCCTGGCTACCAGTTCCGTAGGCGAAAACGGCTTGACGATGTAATCGACCGCTCCCATCTCCAGGGCCCTTGCAATCGTTTCGTCCCGGCCATAGGCGGACAGGAAGATGACCGGTCGCTCGGTCAGCGCCGGAACGGTTTGCATTAGTTCTATGCCGTCCACGTCAGGCAGCAGCAGGTCCAGCAGCACCAGATGGGGGTCCTGTTTATCAATCAGAGCGGGTACCTCTTTCGGGTCGCCGGTCGTGCTTGCGCCAAAACCGGCGTCGTGGAGGACCCCCCGTATATGCCCCAGAAACTGAGGGTCGTCGTCCACCACGAGTACGAGCGGCTTCCGTCGATCGGCGCGCCCTGGCCTGTGCGTCGGGACCTCCGTCATACTGGTTTCGGCCTTCTCTATCAGGGGAATCGTGAAGGTGAATCGGGTGCCTTGTCCCGGCCCGGCGTTCTCGGCCCGGATGCGGCCCCCGTGGGCCTCCACCAGCCCCTTGCAGATGGCCAGGCCCAGGCCGACGCCGTGCGGCCGGTCCCCGCCGCCGGCGTACTTCCGGAACAGGTACGGCAACTGCTCGGGCGGCGCGCCCTGGCCTTCGTCCGTTACCGAAATCGCGACATGGACGCCTTCGCGCGCCGCGTCGACATGGATGACGGACGACTCGGGAGCGTGCCGGGACGCGTTGGAGAAGAGGTTGTTCAGCACCTGGACGATGCGTTGCTCGTCGACCATCACATGGGGCAAGTCCAGCGGCAGGTCGATTCGGATGGTCTGCCTGCCGCCGCCGCTCAGGAACGTGGTCCGGGCCCGATCCACCAGCGCGGCCACCTCCATCGGCTTGGGATCGACCGATAGCGTGCCGGAGTCGATGCGCCCCGCATCCAGCAGGTCGCTGATCAGGCTGTCCATATGATCGGCCTGCGCTTCGATGATCCGGAAGAACTGCTGCATCTCGATCCGGTCCAGAACCCGCGAGGCCCCCAGTACGGTCGCCGCCGAACCCTTGACGGCGGCGAGCGGCGCGCGCAGCTCGTGGCTCACCATGCCCAGAAACTCCGCCCGCAACCGGTTCAGTTCCTGGAATGGCGCCAGATCCTGCATGGTGACGATCATCGACTCGGCTGACCCGTCGGCAGAGTGGATCGGAGTGGCGTTGACGAGCATCGTGATGCTCCGGCCGTCCGGGACCGATAGCACGATTTCTTCGGTGCGCACGGTCTCGGCGCCGCTGATCAATTGTTTCACCGGCAATTCTGCGAGGTCTACCTCGCGCCCGTCGGAACAGCGCCACGTTACTACCTCCAGCAACTCATCCAGGGGCTGCTCGGGCGTGCGTAGTCCCGCGACGATGCGCCTCGCCTCCCGGTTGAACGACACGGGATCGTCCGTCCGGCCGCCGAAGACCACCACGCCGATCGGCGCGGTTTCCACGAGGACTTCGAGGTGGGCCCGCGCCCGCTGCTCGTCCCGGTGCGCGCGGGCGTTGGCGATCGCCGCCGCGGCCTGCGAGGCGAACAGCACCAGAACCTCTTCGTCCTCGTCGGTGAACTCCTGTCCGCCCTCCTTTTCTCCGAGAAAGAAGGCGCCCACATGCATGCCGCGGTGACGCATCGGCGTGGCCTGGAAGGTCTTCGGCAGCGCCAGATCGGGGCCATAACCGAGCGAGCGGATGTAGGCGGGCAGGTCCGCCACTCTGAGCGGCCCCGGAAGGTCGCGCAGATGTTCGAAGAAGCGCGACGCGGGCGGCCACTCCAGTATCAGCCGCTCTTCGTCCGGGGTGAAGCCGGAGATGACGAATTCCTGCGGCTGCCCCGCCTCGTCGATGGCCGTGATTATGCCGTAGCGGGCGCCGGTCAGGTCGCGGGTGCTCGCCACGATTTCGCGCAGGACGGTATCGAGGTCGAGGCTTGAGCTGACGCGCAGAACGGCCGCGCTCAATCTGGAGACACGCTCGCGAAGCGCATGCATTTCCGATCCCATCCCGTTGGATTTACTCATTGTCCGCGCATCGATTCGTTTTTGAAAAAAGCCCTCGGGGTTCGCGCCGCGCGTCGGCCGGTAAAGCCGTCCCGATTCTGCAACGATCCGGCCCGAGAAATACAACCCACCATAAGTTAACGGTAAAATAACAGATATTGTCCATAATGTCACGGCTAAGGCACATAAATGTGATGAAAAATATTTGAGGCGTTAATAATTTTAGGGTAGAAACTCGCTGGTGCACGGCAGTCCTCACAAAATGGTGCAATTCCCATGAGACACATGAGACATTCGTTATTCGTCGTCGCCCTGATCCTGGTCGCCGGATGCGGTACCCTGTTCACGGCGGACACGAAGGTTATTCCTCTCGATAGTAATCCGGTTGCCGCCGAGGTTGTCATTGACGGCGTCGTACAGGGCGTAACGCCCATGACCCTTGAACTGTCGAACCGCGACAGCCACACGATCCAGTTCCGCAAGGAAGGATACCAATCGGTCGTATGCCAATTGAACGCCACGGTGTCCGGGGGGATTGTTGTTCTGGACATCTTGGGCGGCCTTGTCCCGCTGATCGTTGACGCGGCCACAGGCAACTGGAAACGCCTCGAAAATGAATCGTGCGAGATGCAACTGTCTGAGCAATAGACACAGTCCGGACGCAATAGGGGCATGAGCCCGTCCGAAACCGGTGTCCCGCGCGTGACCTCCCGGGCCGGGCCGCCCGTTACCCCATTGGGGGATACAGAACACGGCGAGGTGCAGCGTCGGAAAAGTCGCCATGCCGCTTGTCTCGGTTTCTGCGGTTCCCCCGCCGGTTCTTCACTGGTCTTGACCGCTAATGGTAACATCTGCACCGCATTCCACACAAGCCGATGCCGACGGCCATCGACCCGGAGAGAACACAGGCTGAAAGGGTCTTGCTTTCCCGTTAAGGGAGAAAACGCTATGAAACGTTTCTTCGTCGATTTCATTTTCCTGGGCTTTATGGTCGGTTTGCCGGCGGTAGCCGGACGTATGGCGTGTGCGCTTGCCGTGGCGTTGTTGTTCTGTGCGTCTTCGGCGCGCGCTCAGGTCATCGAGGAAGGCGATTTTCCTGTAAAAGGCGGGGATAATTACGAGGAGTCTTTCTCGCTGTCCTGCCCGCTTCGCCTTGTTGCCCGGGCTGGAGAAACCATTTCGTTGTCGTGTGCCGCGAGGGGCGCATCCGAAGAGGGCGTTCGCTACGAGTGGCGGTCGGTATCGGGCGAGGGGCTTCGTTTTCTGAACGATGTGCAGTCGCATTCGCCCTTGTTCACGGCTCCCTCGTCAGCGGCAGGCGCGGAATATACATACCGGTTGACGGCGAGGGCTTCGGGCGTGTACCGCGCCTCGACGGTGACCGTGTTGGTAGAAGGCGCTTCGGGGGATGTGGCCAGGGGCCCCGGTTTGCAGGAGGAATGCGATCCTTTGACGATTCCCGACGAACCCGGGCAGGGCTGCGCGCCGTGGGAGAGGGAGCCGGATCCTTTCGGGTTCGGTTTTGAGGAAGAGGGATTTCTTTTTCCGGAAGCGCCCGGCCCGCCCGATCGGGAAGGCGGATTCGATAGTCCGTCGCATCCTCGTCTGGAGTGTCCCGCGGCGGTGTTTCTGGAGGAACTGGAGACGGGCGCGATCGAGTGCCATGCATGGGACGCGTCGGGGGAGGAAAATCTTGATTATTTCTGGGAGCCTGTGGGCAGTACGACGCGGGACTATCTGGACAATCCGCGTTTGATTCCCGAGGACAGCCCTCATCCGTTTGTGATTGCTCCGGAGGCTCCCGCGTACGAGACGCTGGAGTCGTTCCGTTCGGCGGAGACGACGTTTCGTTACCGGTACCGCCTGACGGCGACATCCCGCGCGACGGGTCTTTCGTCGCATGAGGAGGTGGAGGTCTACGTATCGGGCAGTCGTCCGAGCGTGTATTGTCCGCTGGAGGCGTCGGTGGCGGAAGGAGAGACGGTTGCGCTCGATTGCGAGGGGATGGATCCGTTGGCGTCGCGCATGGACTATGACGAGGAAGCCGCGTCGGTGCTATGGGAGTGGGAGGGGCTGTGGGGCACGGACACGGCGCTCCTGAAGGGGGCGCATCTGCCTTCTCCCTTGTTCACGCCGCCGCCGGGCAGCGCAGGCAAGGAGTACCATTACATAGCGAGCATGACGACATGGGCCTCGGGCGCGCCGCGGACGGCGAGAAGAAGAGTGACAGTGCGTGTTACGGAAAGCGGGCAGGCTATGATGGATGCTTCGGGGTCCGGGGCCAAAGCGCTTGCGCCTTCCATCGCGTGCAATGACTCCGAGGTATACGAGGGTGCGGACGATTTTACGCTGGACTGTTCGGCGCCCGACGAGCCCCCCGGCGCTGCGTATTCATGGACGGCTCGCGGCAGCGCGTCGGATACGAGTCTGTTGACTTCCGGCAGGAACAGCATTACCCCCACATTTAGGCCGCCTGGCGAAGTGGGCGGGTCGGACAAGGACTACGACTACGCGGTGAAGATGACGGTCGGAGGCGCAGAGCAGGCTGCCGCAACGGTTACCGTAACAGTACGAGAGAAGCCGGATATCGCTGGCTGTGTAGCGTTAGGAAGTTCTGTGTTCGAAGGAAGGTCGCCCCTACCGTTGCAAGGATGTTCTCACATCTCGGGCGCTCCCGGTCCCAAACCTGTCTACAGGTTCGACTGGGCGCCTCACGGCAGCACGACGGACACGCGTCTCTTGAGATACGCGAACATTCAGAGACCCTTGTTTCTCGTTCCGGACAACGTTACGAAAGACGAGGTATACGAATACGCGGTTACGATAAGCGCCGACAATGCGGATCCTCATACATATCACTATAAAGTGGAAGTCTGGAACAGGGAGTTGATCGATATCGACTGTGAAGGCAATCCCTATGCTGTTTACGAGGGCGGAGACGATATTATGCTGAACTGTGCGGCGTGGGGCGCTCCGGATGGTTCTACGTACTCGTATGCATGGACGGCGCGCGGCGATACGCCCGACACGACGCTCTTGAAAGGGGCGGATACAGCGTCTCCGACGTTCATGGTGCCGGACGCGGTGACGATCGACGAAACATACGAGTACCGTATGACGGTAAGTTCGGAGAACGCGGGCTCCGCTTGGGCCGAGGTAACGGTGAAGGTGCTGAACAAGCCGGATCTGGATTGCATAGGATCCAGTGGGCGGCCTGTGAATACGGTGGGATACTTCGCTGTTGAAGGCGACCCGGATACCCGGTTATACGGTCTCTGTGAATGGATGGGCGCTCCTCCGGGTTCCTCGTACGCGTACAGTTGGACGGAGGCCGAAAGTCCTGCGTGTCCGCCGGGGTTCAACTGCATACCTGGCGATCTTTCGCGTTTGGACCCTCGGCATGTTGAGCGGCCTTTGTTTCGCGTTCCGTCAAACGTTTCGCAAGATGTGGCGTACGTCTATGTTTTAACGGCATCGGCCCGGAATGCCGATAGCGGCTCGATTGAAGTTCGAGTGCATATAGCTGATGCGGGGAGACCGGAAGCGTTGGATATTACGGCGTCGTGCTCGGATCCGGGTTCGGCGTACGAGGGCTCCGGCGACGTCGCGTTCGACTGTTCTGCTTCGGGGGCGCCTGCGGGTTCCGGCTATGCGT
>JANQSQ010000622.1 GCA_028283985.1 Rhodothermales bacterium
CAATCAGAGAGATGCGCGCCAACCGCAACGACTTCTGTCTGCGTCGGATACCACAGTTTAAGTTACCAATCAAAGAGGAGAAATGCTCCGCAAAACCCGGACAGTTTTTTCGCGGTTTTACGTGCAGTAACGCGTCGATTTATGCCGCTTTGGCAAGCGACTGTCGTTGGTCTCCCCATAATCAGATCTGCGAATATTTACCCCCTAATCCGGGCGCCCCTTAAACAAAATATATGCCGCGAAGGCGCGTCGCTCCACAAGCGATTCTTTCTCAAAATTCCTGATAGCGTTTCCCGCTTCGGTAATTCTCTGGATCGCTTCCGATTTTCGAAATCCGGTGTCCGGAGCGTAATCCGTGCGGTGGCGATGTTCCTGCATGCGAGCGAACATCACGGCAAATTTCCGGATGGATTCAGAAAATTGCCTGAGGCTTTGTTCATCCCGGCATTTCGCTTTAGTGGAACCGTGATTCAGCGTGCGATAAGTCAATATCCAGGCATCCGTTCCGCGACCTGCATGAAGACCGCCTATGAGCGTGTCCGCGGCGCCCCTTATTCTTCTCCCTCCGTGTCGTATTCCCATTCCGGTACGGCGTACGCCGGATCTTCCCACTCGGACTTTTCGATAAACGAGGTAAGCGGGAAGGCCGTTACGCCTATCTCTTTCATTCCGGGAGAGATTAATCCGCCTAAGCTACCTGTCCAGCCGGGATCGAGATTGTTCTGATCGCCGTCGAAAACGATCTGTATCCAGAGAATCTCGTCTCCGTCCCAATCAAAATCCGGTGTGACTACGATGGGACCAAAGACGAACTCTTCGCGACTGAAACGTTTTGCAAGAGCCTGGGCGACGAGGTCTCCGACCCGGTCCAGATCCTCTTGAGATATATTCGGTCGAATCATAGCGGTCTCCGTGCATAGGGTTTTCGCAGCGAGAGGCGGCCTCGAACGTCGCCGGTCCGCCGTTCACCTTCGCATATTGTGCGTTACGGATGCCTGCATTGGCGGTTCCCTTCTTCTCAACCTTGTTACAATCAGGCCGGATCCATATGCCGCCAGCAGTTCGCGGGCATCGTCAAGGTCGAGCATGGAGCACCGTTCCCTCCCGAAGCGCCCGTCCGAGAACATGGTTCCGCGAACCACGCCAACGGTCTGCCTCATCGCTGCTATAGACCAGAATGTCCGCCGAGATATTGAAGCCTGCTACCGCCTCGTATAGACGAGCGGCCTCGAGTCGTCGACTTCGCATCTTGCCGAAAGGAGCCGATTCGATAACTATCAGGTCCACATCCGAATCTTTCCTTTCGTTTCCGGAAGCGCGCGACCCGAAAAGAATCACCTGCTCCGGGTCAACTTCGGCGACGATGGAGCGCACCATTTGTCGAACTATCTCGTCCATTGGCGATGCACGAAATTATCTTTCCTTGGCCACCGGGCTTGCATCGGAATCGCTACCATTGCGATGCGCGGCAGGCGCTTTTCCCGCGATCTCGCCCATTTCTCTTTTGCTTCGCCGCAGCAATTGCAATATAGCCGCCATGAACGAAGGTTCCCAATTCTCTCCTGCCATGCCCCTGCCGCTGGCTTCTGGCGAAACCGTGATTCAGTGCGCGATAGGTCAATATCCATGCATCCGTTCCACGACCTGCATGATCTACCTTACATTGCGGGCGTTATTCATACCCCGATGGATCAGGCGTTTGTTACGATAAGATTTACAATAAAGCCAATGGCCGCTATGCTGACAATCGCAATACTAACAGCAGCGATCATAAGGGTGGTTGTCTGTTTGGCCTGGCTTAAATCCAAATCCTTCCTGGTCACGATCTCTTCCCTGGAAACTTTGACGGCCGCCACTATGGCCTCTGCCTTCTGGTCAGTAAACCCGGACTTGACGAGCTCGGTATGCATTGCGTGGGTATCCATGGGTTCGAGCGTACAGAAATGTATGCGCTAAAAAACAAAAAAATCAAGAGGCGGCGGCGCCAACCGCGACTTACGTCTCTTCTTCCCACCAGGGAATGTCGTAGACCGGGTCTCAATGATCCGTTTTTACCCCCTTATGTGTAATTTCTACTCCATTTCGGAGTAGTTTTTACTCCTTTTTGGAGTAATTTTTACTCAAAAGGAGGTATTCGAGGCATCTATCGAACCCCCAAAACCTTCCGCGTCGTCCGGCTCCGGCCTCATTGAAGCTTTGATTGATTTTTTCTACATTTTTTGCATTGATAGCATGTCCGGAGCCCTAAGTGCTCCGGCCTGATTGAAGCCACCTGCATGACGACATTCCTGGTCGCTCACGCGGCGCTCGCCCTCGCGGCCCTCACTCTCGCCGCATGGGTGGCTTTCGCCATCGGCGCCCTGTTCGATCGTTACAGGATTCCCCGGCTGGAGGATGTGGCCCCACCAGGCCCCGACGAGCCTCCGCTTCCCCGCCTCTCCATCATCGTCACCGCCCATAACGAAGAGCGCTCGATAGAACGCGCCCTGCGGTCGCTTCTCGCCCTCCGATACCACGACTACGAAATCGTCTTCGTCAATGACCGCTCCACCGACTGTACGGGAGAAATCGCCGAACGTCTGGGCGCCCGGGACCCGCGTCTCAACATCCTGCATATCGACGAACTCCCGCCGGGTTGGTTCGGCAAGCCTCACGCGGCCCAGCGCGGCGCGGATGCAGCCACCGGCGACGTCCTTCTCTTCACCGACGCCGACGTGGTCTTCGCGCCCGACGCCGCAACGCTTGCCGGCCTGCTCTTTGCCGCCTG
>JANQSQ010000624.1 GCA_028283985.1 Rhodothermales bacterium
GCATCACGCATTCCACCCGTGGATTAGCCGCCGCGGCAAGCGCCAGCGGAGCGCTCCGGGAGCCCGGCGCAAGACAGAACAGGCCGACGCCGGCGCGAATCAACTCTTCCACGAGAAGATCGGCCCATATCTGGTTCATGCCGGACGGTTCGGGAGTGGTCATGTGCCTCGCTGCATTTCACCTGCCTGAAAATATAGGGCACGGGTCGGGTCGGCGCACCCGGTAAAATCCGCTGCGCTCCCGAAAAAAACCCATGCCCTCACTCCAGCACGCCCAGGATATCGCTGATCTTCTGTTCGATTTCATTCCATTCGGCCACCGGATCGGATCCCTCGACAATCCCGGCGCCGGCAAACAGAAACAGGGCGCGATCCCGGACGAGACCGCACCGGAGCGCCACCGCAAATTCCGCCCCTTGAGGACCTATCCACCCTACCGGCCCCGCATACCAGCCCCGGTCGAACCCTTCCAGGTCGCGGATGGCCGCCAGCGCAGGCTCGACAGGATACCCGCCCACGGCGGGGGTAGGATGGAGCGCCGCCATGACATCGCTTCCGTGTATATCGCGCTTCAACAGGCCGCTGCTGCGCGAAACGAGATGCCACCTCCGGGCCTGCTGCAACCCGGACGCCTCCTCGTCTATTCGAAATTCCTGACACAATGGATCGAGCGCAGTACGAATGCTTTCCCGTACGTACGCATGCTCGCGCTGGTCCTTGGCGCTGGCAAGCAACGAGGCCAGCGCCTCGGCGTCTTCGGCCTCCGTATCGCCCCGTACGCAGGTGCCGGCCACAGCCTCCGTGCGTATGTACCGCCCGCTGCGATGGAAAAGGCGCTCCGGCGTAGCTCCCACAAGGACAGCGCCCGGCTCGAACTGAAATCCGTAATGAAAACAACTCGGGGTGGCCCCCTGAAGCCTCTTCAGCAAGGCGAAGGGGTCGAGCGATTCGGAAAAGGTCAGAAGCGTACGGCGGGCGAGCACCACTTTTTCGAGATGTCGGCGGCGCTGCGCGAACGCGCCCAGCGCCCATCCGACGCTCCGCTCCCAACCCGCCTGGTCCGGCTTATCCGTCCGTGAAAGCATACTCGGCATGCGCGCGCCGAACGCCGCACCGGCAAAACGATCCGGGAACCGGAGTTGCTCGATATCGGACAGAATAGCGTCCTTGCGGGACAGGTCGCGGGGTAGAAAAAGGTTGCATGCCAATACTCCCCGGTCTTCGTTCCGCAGATACGCAAACCGGGGCAGCGTGAACTGGAACGTCGGAAACCCTTGCCAGACCTCGCCGCCGGGAGCGCCCGGATCGAATCGAAATCCTCCGAAGTAGCGCGCCCGGGCATCGCTTTTGGGCAACACGGCGTCGAGTTGCGCGCGTAGCGCACCATACCCTGCATCCGGGCCGCCCATGCACCGGTCCGCCTCGCCGACCGCCGCCGTCACCATGCTGTCCCGGCGCGCGTGCCAGTAAATTTTAGGAAGCAGGGTCTGCGCCGCAAGCCACGCGGGCGCATCCATCGGCGCCATCGGGACGATCAGGCGCACGATGCGCCGTTCCCCGCCAGGGTCATCTGCCTGATGCAGAACGTCCTCCACCCGGTGCGCAAGCACACGTTGCACATGTCCGGAATCGTCGAGGGTTTCGTCGGAAACAAGAATGTCTTGTTCGTCAAGCATGGGAAGCTCTGATTAAATCCACTTCGATCAGCGCTTCACGTACGCAGGCAAAGAATGTCATGATCCA
>JANQSQ010000133.1 GCA_028283985.1 Rhodothermales bacterium
GCGCAGGTCTCATCTTCGGCGGCGTCATGCTGGTAGTCCTGTTTCTAATCGGACTGGGGCCACAGGAAATTCCTTTCTTCGTCATCGTCAATCTTATGGCGTTGCCCGCCATCATCTGCGGCACAGGCCTGCTCGGAGCGGTTTTCAATCGCCGCAAACGAAAAACGCTGCTGCTTACCGACAACCGGGCGCGTTTGCTGACCGGCGCCATGGGCGCCTTTATAAGCATCCTTATGGTGTTCCAGTTGGCGCCTACCGGAGTCGAATTCTTTCCGGAAAACGATCCCCGTCAGGTATGGGTCACCCTGGAGGGAGCGCTCGGCACCAATGTGGACGCGAGCAACAATATAGCGGCCACTGCGCATGATCGTATTCTGAACCTGCTCGACAATACGCCCGAATCGGAAGCCAATCTTAAAAGTGTGCTCGTCAACGTCGGGGTAGGCGGCGACATGATGTTCGGAGGCGGAGCGCAAAGCTCGGAAGTTTCCCGGGTCACGCTGAATCTGGCGGACTATGCGGATCGCGAGGAGCCAAGCACCGAGACGCTTTCGAAGATCCGCGCCCGGTTGCAAGGAATTCCCGGAACGGACATTACGGTCGAGCAAAGCCAGTTGGGACCACCGACCGGCCTGCCTGTCAATATTGAAATTTCCGGGGAAGATTTCGCGATGATCCGCCAAATCACCCATGAAGTGCGTCAGAGACTGGTGGAAGGAGTGGAAAGCGGCGAAATCCGGGGGCTTGTGGACGTGACCGACGATCTGAATGAGGGGCGTCCTGAAATGCAGGTGTATATCGACCGGGAACGGGCTGCCCGTTTTGGATTGAACACCAGCAACATCGCCACTACGATCCGCGCCGCGATCAATGGCGTCGAAGCAGGTAAATTCCGTACGGGCGAAGACGAATACGACATCACGGTACGGCTTCGGGAAGCCGACCGGGCCGGACTGGAGAGCATCAAGAACCTTACGGTCCTTCACGAAGGCGCCCAGATCCCTGTCACCGCCGTGGCGGATTTCGACGTGGGCAGCGGTTTAGGGTCCGTCACGCGCCTCGACCAGCAGCGCGTATCTACGGTGACGGGGGACGCCGCACCAGGCATACCCGGCCCTCAAGTGCTTGCCAGCGTGCAGGAGTACCTGACCGAGTACGAAGCGAATCTGCCGATCGGGTACGCGCTGACCTATACCGGCGAAAGCGAAGAGCAGGACGAATCCTTTGCTTTCCTGACCACGGTGCTGCTCGTTGCCATATCGCTCATTTTTATGATTATGGTGGCGCAATTCAATAGAGTGACCGTGCCCTTTATCATCATGCTGGCCGTAGGATTCTCCCTGATCGGGGTGCTGCTGGGCCTCATCCTTACACGTACGCCGTTCGGGCTGTTCACGTTCATAGGCATTATTTCGCTGGCTGGCATTGTCGTGAACAACAATATCGTTCTGGTCGATTACATCATGCAGTTGCGAGAGCGGGGTATGGACAAACACGCTGCCATTATCGAAGGCGGCGCCACGCGCCTGCGACCGGTTCTCCTGACTGCATTGACTACGATACTGGGCCTTATTCCGCTCACGTTCGGGATCAACATCGATTTCGTGGGGCTGCTGACGGAATGGCGTCCCAATTTTCAGTTCGGCTCCGAGAATACGCAGTTCTGGGGCCCGATGGGCACGGCAATCATCAGCGGACTGGTTTTCGCCACATTCCTGACTCTGGTCATCGTGCCCGTGATGTATTCGACATTCGATTCGCTCGCAATCAGGCTGAAGAGTATCTTCGGACGCAAAAAAGAAGCCGATAGCGAACAGGCTTAGGGCCTGTTAACACTATGCAGCGGCGCTCTGCGGGGCCTGTTTTCCTGTCAGGCCAGGCGCCGCGAGCTACAAAGATGTATGAAGCCGGTGTGCCGGAAGAGCCGGTAGCGACGTATGAAACGGTTAAGCGACTTCGCCGATGCGCATCTTCGCATATTCGATCGGCCCGCTCCTCCCGCACCGGAGGAAATAACAAGCGTACACCTCATCGGAATCTGCGGTACCGGCATGGGGTCGCTCGCCGGCCTCCTGCAGGACGCAGGACATGCCGTGCAGGGATCCGACGAGCGCTATTACCCGCCCATGAGCACGCGGATTGCAGAGGCAGGCATTACCATGCTCGAAGGATACGATGCAAAGCATCTGGATCCGCCTCCGGATCTGGTTATCGTAGGCAACGCCTGCACACCGACCCATCCGGAGGCATCGTACGCCAGAGAACAGGGCCTCCCCCAGTTATCCCTGCCCGAACCCATCTCGCATTTCTTCCTGAATGACCGGAAGCCGCTGGTTATTGCCGGCACGCACGGCAAGACGACCACCACCGGCATGCTTGTCCATATCCTGCAGGCCGCCGGGACGGATCCCGGATTCCTCGTAGGCGGATTACCCGCAAACGGCGGCCCCTCGTGTGGCGTCGGCGCCGGTCCTCACTTTGTCATCGAGGGCGACGAATACGACAGCGCCTATTTCGACAAGCGTCCGAAGATGATGCACTACCGGCCTGCCAGCGCCGTCATCACGTCTCTGGAGTTCGATCATGCGGACATCTACGATACCTGGCGAGATTACCGGGAAGCATTCCGGGAATTCGCCGGCCTGGTCGACTCCGAGGGGCTTCTTGTATTGAACGGAAACGATCCCGAAGTACGGGTGCTGGCAGACTATACCCGGGCGCGCGTAGTCCGTATCGGCTTCGCAAACGAGGAGATTGCCGCCGGGAACGTGCGCTCCGCCCCGGGCGGACAGCGTTTTACGCTGCTGGCGTCCGGTCAGGAACAGACGGAGATTTTTTTGCCCATGAGCGGACGGCATAACCTGCTCAATGCGCTGAGCGTATGCGCGATTGTACTGGACGAGGGCATCACGCCCGCACAGATCGCAGAGGGATTCGCCTCTTTTTCCGGAATGAAGCGCCGCCAGGAAGTGCTTGGCGAAGCAGACGGCGTCCTTGTAGTGGACGACTTTGCACACCATCCCACGGCAGTAAGCGAAACGATCCGCGCCATCGCAGAACGATGGCCTGACCGCCGCATCGTGGCCGTTTTCGAGCCGCGTTCCAACTCAAGTCGTCGGAAGATATTCGAAGAACCGTACGGACATGCCTTCGACCGGGCGGACGCCGTGTTTATAAGCGCTCCACCTGTACGACACAACGACAGGGCAGCTGATTTGCTGGATGCGGAAAGCGTCGGGAATATTCTCAAAGCCCGCGGCGTCTCTGCAACTGTCCGACCCGGTGCGGAACGCCTCCTTCCTCCCCTTCTGGACACATTGCGCTCCGGGGATGTGGCGCTGATCATGAGCAACGGCAGCTTCGACGGACTCCATAGCCGCCTGCTCACAGCGCTCAGGAAGCGTGAGCCGGCAGCTGCGAAGCCCGCATGATGTGGGGCCTGCCACATTGCTTTGTCATTCCTTGCCAGCGCGCCTCTCTCAACCTCTGAACTTCGCGGACTTGATCAGAGTATCCTAACGTATTCTGTACGCATTCCCGCAAACGACCCAAGCCATTCGAAGACCTTCATGCGCAGTTTTCCTGTCCTGTTCTGCATCCTGCTCGCCGCCATGAACATATTGTCCGGGTGCAACCCCGGAACTCCTTCAGCCCCTGCCGAATCCGATGACGACGCCCTGCGCGCCCGCGCCGACTCGCTGGCGCATGCCTTGCTCATCGTAGACGGCCATATCGATGTGCCGTACCGGCTTGATGCGTTCCATGAAAACATTTCCGAGGAAACCTTCGGCGGGGACTTCGACTATCCGAAAGCAATAGCCGGCGGCCTCGACGCCCCGTTCATTTCGATCTACATTCCGGCGGTCTATCAGGAAACCGGCGGAGCCGCGGAAAAGGCGGATTCGCTGATCGACATGGTGGAAGGATTCGTCGAGCAGTGGCCGGACAAGTTCGCCTTTGCCCGGTCCGTGGCGGATATCCGGGCCAACTTCGAGGCAGGGCTCGTCTCACTGCCGATGGGTATGGAAAACGGCGCCCCCATCGGCGATGACCTTACACGCCTGCAATATTTCCATGAGCGGGGCATTCGATACATCACCCTGACACACTCTCGCGTCAATCAACTCAGTGACTCGTCCTACGATTCGACCCGGGTTCATGACGGCCTGAGCGATTTGGGTAAAGAGGCGGTTCGTGAAATGAACCGGCTGGGAATCATTGTCGATATCTCGCATGTCTCCGACGAAGCATTCTACGATGCGATGGAAATCACCGAAGCGCCCGCCCTGGCAAGTCACTCTTCCCCCCGGCATTTTACGCCCGGATGGGAGCGCAATATGGGCGACGCCATGATCCGGCGCCTCGCCGAAAACGGCGGAGTCATTATGGTCGTCTTCGGATCGACATTCCTGCGCGCGGAATACGATGCGGAGGGGGACTCTGTCCGGGCAGCCATTGAACAAGAGTTAGAGACCGCCGGCTATCCGTACGATTCGGAAGAATATGTACGCCGGTTCGAGGAGTATCGTAAGGCGCACCCGGTCGGCTCGGTCGAAGACATTGTGGCGCAGATCAACCATGTCGTTGCGCTGACGAGCATCGACCATGTAGGACTCGGATCGGATTTCGACGGCGTTTTTGCGCTGCCGGCCGGCATGCAGGACGTCTCCATGTATCCGAATCTTATCTACCACTTGCTCAAGGAAGGGTACAGCGACGAAGATATCCGGAAGATACTGGGCGAAAACGCGCTGCGCGTCTGGTCCGATGTGGAACAGGTGGCGCGTGCGATGCAGGATACCGGGCAGGAATAAAGGAGCAGGAATTTTTTAATACACCACTTCTTCGAGCACAAGCCCATGGGCAGGCGCCGAGGGTCCGGCGGCGCGACGATCTTTGCGGATAAGAAGGCGAACCATATCTTCCACGGGACGTTTTCCGTGCCCTATCTCCAGCAGCGTTCCCACCAGCGCGCGCACCATACCGTGCAGGAACCGGTTGCCCGTTATCTCGAAACAGGCGTCCCCGTCGTCTGATTCGCGCGTCCAGCGCGCCTCGTGCAGGGTGCAAACACGGTTCTTCGTCTCCGACTGGGTTAGGCAGAACGTATCGAAATCGTGTTCGCCGAGGAGGGTATCGGCAGCGGCCTGCATGCGCGCAAAATCCGGTTCCGGTCGGATATGTACGCGCATATGTCGATCCAGCGCGCGAAACCCGGTAGCGATGTAATAGCGGTAGCGCCGAAGGCGGGCATCGTAGCGGGCATGAAAGCCGTCGGGAGCCGCGGCGAGCATGCGGACAGCGATGGCGTCGGGGAGAAGGCCGTTCAGGGAAGCAAGAAGACGGTGCGTATCTATGTGGGCCTCCCCCGGGGGGGTGTCCACAAGAAAATGGGCGACCTGTCCCCGGGCATGCACCCCGGCGTCGGTGCGTCCTGCCCCGACAACATCTGTCGGCGCGCGCAAGGCTGTGGCGAGCGCCTCCTCGAGCGCGCCTTGCACCGTCGGCCTGCCCGGCTGGATTTGCCATCCGGAAAAAGGCGCGCCGTCGTATTCTATCGTCATGCGGTATACAGGCATCGTATGCGCGTCGCATCGGGGGATATCGTATTTTGCACGCGCCGGTCAGGACGCGCCGCCGGTAGACCGGACGGTCTACCTCAGGAATCGCTCAGTGGCGCCGCCGCTATTACCCCACCCCTGCGCCGGGGAACGTTTCCCCCAGGTCCTGTTAACACTATGCACACAGACCGGGATATATTCCCGGAACATTCCCGATGACCGTTCCTACGCGCATCTATCTGACGGGTTTTATGGGGAGCGGCAAGAGCACCCTCGGCCGCCGACTCGCAGACCGGCTTGGATACGACTTTGTCGATCTGGATCGACATATCGAGCGAGCGGTGGGCAGCACAGTACAGGCCATCTTCGCCGATCAGGGAGAAGAAGCGTTCCGACGGCTCGAAGCCGAGCATTTACGCACGGTATCGCGCGCCGACCGGGTGGTCATTGCGCTTGGAGGCGGTGCGGTCACCCGGGAAGACAACTTGCGTTTCGCAAAGGAGCAGGGGCGCCTGATCTATCTCCGCATGACGCCCCGGCATCTGGCGGATCGACTTGAAACACGGGCCGCATCCCGGCCCATGCTGCATGAGCAAGGCCATCCTTTGTCCGGAGCCGCTTTGCGTAAACGCATCGCGGCCTTGCTGGCGCAAAGGGAATCGTTCTACGAACAGGCTGACATCGTGCTGGATGTGGAGATGGAACCTGTAGACAACAATGTCTCGGCAGCCATGAAAGCGCTGGAAAAGCAAGGCGGGAAGTAAGAGAAGGCGCGTCCCAAGGTCCTCGCCCATGCGGATTTAATCAGAGGTTCCTATAGTGTTCCTTCAGGCCAGCCGGAACGAACGGCGGTGATGCGGGGTCGGGCCGTGCCGGGCAAGCGCCGCATAGTGCTGCTTTGTAGGATACCCTGCATTCGCCTTCCACGCATAGGCGGGATAGTCATCATGCAGCCTGTGCATCAGGCGATCGCGCTCCACCTTCGCAATCACGGATGCCGCCGCAATCGCACGGCACCGGCGGTCCCCTTGTACGATCATTTCGAAGGGCTGCCTTGCATCGGGAAAACACCGGTTCCCGTCGATCAGCAGATAGTCCGGTTCGGGGGCCAGGTTCGAAACCGCGCGCCGCATGGCCTCCATAGCCGCCCACAGGATATTCAGACGATCGATTTCCTGGGGCGAACACAGGCCGACGCCGATACCTGACGCACTTGCCCGGATAGATCCGGCCAGCTTTTCGCGCATCGCGCGCGAGAGAAGTTTGCTGTCGGTCAGGTCCGGAAAGTGTGCGTCGGGAGCAAGAATCACAGCAGCAGCCACGACCGGACCCGCCAGACATCCTCGTCCTGCTTCATCTATGCCGGCAATGCGTTCGTAGCCTTGTTGCCGGAGCGCGTACTCGAAGCGCTGCGAAGGGAGCCTGGACTGTGCAACCATAGGATACTCTGATTAAGTCCGCAAAGCTCAGAGGCAGAAAGGGGCGCGCTGGCAAGGAATGACGAAGCAAGTGTGGCAGGCCCCACACAATGGGGAATGACACAGCCAGCATGCCCCTCTCTGCCTCCCGAAGGGCGCTTCACGTCCGCAACGCCCCGAATCCGCAGCGTTTTCCGCTAATTTCAACGATGCAATTATAATATCGTTTACGCATGAACGTGAAGCGCTGATCGAAGTGGACTTGATCAGAGTATCCTACTAGCAATACCGGCGGCTATTCGTCGTACTGATCCGGCAGATCGTTCTCGTAGAGCACGACATCTCCTTCACGGAGGAACGATGCAAGAAAAGCCTGGGCGTCCCGCAAGGCGTCGAAGACGTGCAGATTTTCCGCCGGGAAATTTTTGGCCTGGAGCCCCTCCCTGATGGGAGCGGTTTGCTTGCGGCCCACGAGCAGCGCAAGGTCTGCATGATCGGCGATATGCTCGCCCAGCAAGCGGTTTTCTTCGTGTTGCCGCTCGCCGAGTTCAATCATGCCGGGCGTTACGATGATGCGACGCCCCGAGCGGAACGTTCCAAGTATCTCCACGGCGTTCAGTGCGCCGACCGGATTGGCGTTGAAGGCGTCGTCAATGATGGTCACCGGGCCTTCCCGGCGCAACTGGAGCCGGTGCGGAACAGGTTCGATTTGCTCCGCGGCGTGCGTCATCTGGCGCAAGCGCAACCCCATCCCGCATCCGACCGCCAGCGCCAGAAGAATGTTGGTTACGTTGTGCGCTCCGAGAAGCCGGGTCCGGAAACGCTGCTCCGTTCCGTTCCTGTCGCGTACGAGAAAGGACGTTCCGCGATGGTCGTACCGGATGTCGAAGGCCGCAAGATCGGCCCCCGGATGTCCCTGCGCGGAAATGCGCCATATCCGGCCGCGGGCCTGCTCCGTCATCCCCAATACCCGGTCGTCGTCCATGTTAAGAACAGCCACGCCTCCCGCATCCATGTTGGCGATCATGCGGGCTTTTTCGTCCGCAATACGGTCGATGGTTCCCATGCTTTCCAGATGCGCAATCCCGATCGACGTCACTACGCCGATATGGGGCCGAACCAGACCGCACAGTTCGTCCATATCGCCGGGGCGCCGGATACCCATTTCAAGCACGAGGACCTGGTGCTCCGCCCGCAGCATGTTATTCACGACGAGACAAAGGCCCATGGGCGTATTGTAGGAACCGGGAGTAATCAGGGTCTGGAAACGCAGTCCAAGAATATTTCCGATGATGTTCTTGGTGCTCGTT
>JANQSQ010000137.1 GCA_028283985.1 Rhodothermales bacterium
AAACCCCGCTTGTCCACGCGTCAGAGGTAGCCGGCGCCCCTTCCACGGTCTCTGACATTCATGCGTTGACAGGCGGCGCTTTTCTTTCGGCGGCGGATACCGCGGAAGCAGATCGGCGCCTGACCCGGGTCGGCGCCGTAGTCCATCTCGGGGAACTCCGGTACCGGCAGAACTTCAAAGGATTCTATCCGGAGATGTCCGCGCTGGACCTGTTGTTCAACTATGGTCCCGAAGCCTTGCCGATGATTCGGCGCGGTGTGGACGTGAAGCGCAGAGATTTGCGGACTTAATCAGAGTATTCTGCGTATACGGGGCGTTGAATATCGGGCTTCGTCTGCCTATACTGCTATCCCGATTAACGATCCGTTCGTCATGCTTTGCCAGCGTGCGCGCCTCACCCCCTGAAATTTGTGGACTTAATCAGCGTATCCATATGATATTGCGTTTCAGGCCGTGCTTGCCGGTCTTTCTTTTGCATCGCCGCGGCAAGACGTCTCTGCAGGGGGCGATGCGCCGGCTCAGGATTTTTTTCCTCGCCGGGGCTATGCTGTACCCCGCAGTGCGTGTTTCCGCCCAGCCGCTTATGGATGGCGAGACATGGTTTGCCGCAGAGAATCATGTCGTGATTGTCGGAAGCGCTTCCGCCGAGCGCATGCAGCGCTTCGGGTATTTCGAGGCGCTGCTTACCGCGCAATACCCTGACAGCGCCCTGACGTTTCGCAATCTCGCATGGAGCGGCGACGAAGTGACCTTGCGCCCCCGCCCGCTCAATTTCGGTTCGCTGGAGGTGCATCTTGCCCACCAGCAGCCGGATGTGGCGCTGATGTTTTTTGGCGTGAACGAATCGTTTGCCGGTCCGGAGGGGCTGGATGCATACCGGGACGCCTTGCGGGACCTGGTGGTCGATATCCGCTCGCAGCGGTTCAATGCCGTCGCGCCTCCGCGGGTCATGCTGGTTTCCCCGGCGGCGCAGGAGGAAACGCCGGGGGTTGCCGTGGATATTGCGCAGAGAAACCGCGATCTGGCATTGTATACCGGGGTCATGCGGGAAGTAGCGGAGGAACTGGATGTGGGCTTTACCGATCTCTTCGCCCCGACCCGCGCCATCATGGGGGGATCGGATCGCCCCTTGACATTCAATGGCATACACTTCAATGCCTATGGCCACCTTGTCATGGCCGGATTGCTGCTCCGGGGGCTGGGGATCACGGAAATGTCCGACGCCGAATTGCGACGGGCTTCCGAAAAAGCGATAGAAGCGACCCCGGACGATAGCGGCTTCGAACGCCTGCGGGCCATGATTGCCTATAAAAACGAGCAGTTTTTCTACCGGTACCGTCCTGTCAACGGCGAATATGTGTACGGGCGCCGGCGCCGGCCTTTCGGGGTGGTGAATTTCCCTTCCGAGATGGATATGCTGGATGCGATGGTGGTTCGTGAGGAGGGGCGGATTCATGCATTCGCACGAACCGTTGTCAGCCCCGAAATCTTTCCGCCCGCCGAAGGCAGGTAAGGAGGTATCCATGATCAAGCGAAATAGTCTCGTGTCTTCCCGTTTTTTGCTGCGGCGCCCGGCGCTCGTGTTTTCAGTCCTGTTTTGTTGCCTTCCGTCCGGCAGTGTGTTTTTGTCCGGCGTACATGCCCAGGAACGCTCGGCCCTCGACCGCTCCGTGGAAGCCATCGAGCCCAATCGGGGCGGGGTCATGGATATGGCCACCGTGGATACGGAAGTAGCCCGGCAGCATCTGAAGCTGGCGGAAGGGTATGCCGTCAATCTGTTCGCCTCCGAGCAGGATTTTCCTATCGGGAATCCTGTAGCGATGACCTTCGATGCGCGCGGCCGGCTCTGGGTCATTACCCTGCCCGCCTATCCGCACCAGGAGCCGGGGGTCGATCCCGACGACAAGCTCATCATCCTTGAAGATACCGATGGCGACGGGCGCGCGGACAAGCATACCGTTTTCGCCGACGGGTTGTACCAGCCTGTGGGTTTCGAACTGGGGGACGGCGGCGCGTATGTGTCGCAGCCGCCCGATCTTCTTTTTCTGCGCGATACGGACGGGGACGATGTGGCCGACGAGCGGCGCGTCCTGCTGCACGGTTTCGGTACGGAGGACAGCCATCACGCCATCCACAGTTTCGTATGGGGGCCGGGCGGGGCGCTCTATTTTCAGGAGGGCACCTTCCATCATTCGCAGGTGGAAACGCCCTACGGGCCCGTGCGCATGCAGTATTCCGGGGTGTTCCGGTACGAGCCGCGGGCTCACCGCCTCGAACGCTATGTGAGCTACCGGTTCGCCAATCCCTGGGGGCACGAATTCGATCGCTGGGGGCAGAATTTCATTTCGGACGCCTCCAATGGAAATAACTACTTCGGGCTTCCGCTGACAGGGTATCTGCCGTATCCGGAAAAGCATCCCCGCATGAAGGTGTTCACGACGATCGTGCGCCCCACGGCCGGATCGGAATTCGTGAGCAGCCGCCATTTCCCCGAGGAGGCCCAGGGCGATTTTCTGTACAACAATGTCATCGGGTTTCACGGAATCAAGCAGCACCGTGTCCGTCCGGAGGGGTCCGGTTTTGCGGGCGAGGAAATCGAGCCGCTGCTAACGTCCACCGATATCAATTTCCGCCCGGTCGATATGCAATTCGGCCCGGATGGGGCTTTGTATATCGTGGACTGGTTCAATCCGCTGGTGGGGCACATGCAATATTCCCTTCGGGATTCCCGCCGCGACAAGACGCACGGCAGAATCTGGCGGATTACGCACGAGGGAAGTTCCCTGTTGACGCCGCCGGATATCGCGGGGCGCCCGATCGGCGAATTACTGGACCTTCTGAAGACGTACGAAGATCAGGTGCGTTATCGCGTGCGCCGCGAGTTGCGTTTGCATGATCCGGATGCGGTCCAGGAGGCGCTCGAGACATGGATCGACGGTCTCGATCCGGATGCTGAGCACTACGAGCATTACCTGCTGGAGGCGCTGTGGGTGCATCAGACGCACCATCTGATCCACACCGGGTTGCTGGGGCAATTGCTCGATGCGAACGATCACCGCGCCCGCGCCGCCGCTACCCGCGTGCTGCGTCACTGGCGCCGGGATATTGCGGATCCGCTTTCGCTGCTTGCCCGGCAGGTTCGGGATCCGCATCCGCTGGTGCGGCTGG
>JANQSQ010000146.1 GCA_028283985.1 Rhodothermales bacterium
ACATTTGATCGCATGGTGCAGCCGCACACGATCGGCTTCATGGATCAGGACGAGAAATTGACGGCTGCGGGCGCGGCGCATGTCGAGTATTACGAAGACGGCATTCTGACGCGCGAGGATCATACCCCGGCGCCCGAAGGATGCTCTACGGATGTGCCCCGCACCCGCATGTGTCCGATGTGGGCGGATCGGATCGAATCCGACGGCAATTTCTGGGAGCCGACGAACAATCCGAGCCAGGGGCGCCAGGGCGGCCATGCGCCTACGGTGGCGTACGGCCCCTATGACATGGACTTCGGCGACGAGGTGCGCATCGTATTCGTTCGCTCTGTGGGCGGCCTGGATTTCGATGCGGCGCTTGTGGTTGGTCGGGAGTACAAACTGACGGGTAGAGACCGGGATCATATCATTCGCTACGACGCCAACGGCGACGGGGTGATCAAGGACGATGTGGAATACAGTTTCCATGACGTGTACGACCTGGGCCTCGAAGCCATGACGAAGAACCAGTGGGTGCTGACGGCACGGGATTCGCTTTTCAAGAACTTCCTCAATGCCAGGGCGGTCTACGAAGCGTCGAACGATTTCACGACCTACCCCATTGCGCAGCCGCCGCTTCCACCGAAGACGTTTGCGGTAGACGGCAAACCCGGTCAGATCGAACTTGCCTGGGAGCCGCTGTCGGGCGGCCCGACGCGCGTCGGTTGGGAAGTATACCGTACGGATCGCAATGTCTTCTGGAGCCCGGCGTACGACTACGTGCGCGAGGCGGACGATCTGCTGGGGGCGCTGAGCAGTATGGACGAGACGGCGCAGGAAGGAGGGCTTCGCCGCAGGGAAGACGAACTGCCGTACACTTGTCTGGCTGGCGCTCGTCCCGATTGCGAAAGCGGCATGCTGGCTGCCTCGGCGACATCGTTTAACGATCAGACCGCCGTCCGCGGTACGGATTACTACTACTATCTCGTTGCGGTGGGCGAAAATCTTCCCAACGATCCGAACGGACTCACGGGGATTCCCGGCGGAGGCGTACCGTTGAGGAGCAGCCGGTATTTCACGCAGACCTACCAACCTACCAACCTGAAGCGTCCGCCGTTCGGGGATACCGGGACGATCAACGATGTCCGCGTAGTGCCGAATCCGGTGAACCTCGGCTCCGACCAGTCCATTCGTTTCACGAAGGAGGACGAGGTCGCTTTCTTCAACATTCCGGGCGAGTGCACGATCAGGATTTACTCGGAGATCGGCGAGCTCATCCAGACCATCGAGCACGACGACGGCAGTGGGGACGAGAAGTGGAACCTCACCACGACTGCCCGGCAGTTGCTCGTAAGCGGTATTTATATCGCGGTAGTTGAGGATAAACAAACTGGCGATCGCGTATTCCGGAAGTTCACGGTCATTCGGTAACCCGGCAAGGGGGCGGATCGTTCGTCGATTCGCCCCCGAGGCCTCTACACACGAGACCCTTTATCGACATTCAATCAGGCTTGATTATGAAAAGGAGTATTGTTACTACGTGCCTCCTCGTAGCCATCGGGTTACTGACGGCTCCGTCGGCGCTTTCGCAGGTGGCCGGTCCCGAGGACGAAGTGGAAACGGCCAAGCGGGGCCAGACCGGCTTCAAGTTTCTCTCGGCTTCCGTGGATGCGAGGGCGACCGCCATGGGCGGCGCCGTGACGTCGTCCACGACAGGTTCGTCGGCGTCGCTGTTTTACAACCCCGCGTCCATGGCTCGCATGGACGGCGATTTCGGCGCGGGATTCGGCATCATGAACTATATCGTGGACATCCAGTACAATGCCGCAAGCGTGGCGTACCGCCCGGGTGGAGGAAACTACGGGGTGGTCGGCCTTTCCCTGGTAAACGTGGATTACGGAGATTTTCTGGGGACGGTTCGCGCGGAAAACGAGGATGGTTATATCGATACGGGTACCTATAACCCGACAGCGCTTGCAGTAGGCGTAGGATATGCCCGGTCCTTCACGGATCGTTTTTCCGTGGGCGCCCACATCAAGTACGCCAAGCAGGACCTGGGTTCGCACGCCAAGGCGCGCTCGGACGAAGCCACTACGGCTCTTGACGACGGTACGTCCGCCACCTTCGAGGATTATGCGCTGAATACCATCGCAGTCGATTTCGGCGTGCTGTACGACACGGGTTTCGAGAGCCTCACGATCGCTATGAGCACCCGGAATTTCTCGCGGGAGCTGGTGTACGAGCGGGAGCGCTTCGAACTTCCCCTGACGTTCCAGATCGGCGTTTCGATGGACGTGATGGATCTCACCAGCATGGATCCGAACATGCACTCCTTCATGGTTTCCGTGGACGCCCAGCGTCCGCGCGACTTTGCGGAGCATCTCAAGATCGGCGGCGAGTACACGCTCATGAACATATTGTCTCTGCGCGGCGGCATAGGGCGCCCTTTTGTGGGCGAGGATCATGAAGAATCGTTCAGCTTCGGAGGAGGTCTGAAATACAGTGCTGCGGGCGTTGGGTTCGGCGTGGATTATGCCTACACGGACTTTGGCGTTTTCGGCGATGTCCAGCGCTTCGCCGTCAATATCTCCTTCTGATCCGGTTTCCGGTTTCCGCTTGACGGGCTGGCCGGGCGCTGTCCTTGTCTGTTTCGCTGCGGGTTGGTTGAGCGCGTGTTCGCTCTCCACGTCGCAGTCGACAGATGAGGACGGGGTCCGGCTTCCTGTTTTTACGAATGTAGCTGCGGAAGCCGGGCTTGGCGCCTTCAGACACGTCAATGGCGCCGCTGGAGACAAGTGGTACCCCGAACAGATGGGCTCCGGGGGAGGATTTTTCGACTACGACGGCGATGGCTGGAGCGATATTTTGCTCCTTGGCGGGGGTAATTGGGATCCCGGAACACCGGCCCAGGCGCTGTTTTTGTACCGGAATAACAGGGACGGCTCCTTCACCGAGGTAACGGAAGCGGCGGGCCTGGCCGGCGTGGACGGGTATACGATCGGGATGGCGGCCGCCGATTACGACAATGACGGAGACTCAGACCTCTATATTACCTGTCTCGAGGACAATTTTTTCTTTCGGAACGAAGGGGGGCGATTCGTCGAAGCCACCCGCGAGGCGGGTCTGGAAGGGAACGACATCTGGAGCAGTTCCGCTATTTTCTTCGATGCGGACCGGGACGGAGACGCCGATCTGTATGTGGCGAACTATGTGGCATGGACGCCCGAAACGGATATCTTTTGTCCGTCCGGAGGAACGATCAAGTTGTATTGCCATCCTGCCGTGTATACCGGGGTGCAGAGCCGGTATTATTTGAACGACGGGAACGGCGCGTTTGCGGATCGTACCGAAGCCGCCGGTTTTATGCCGACGCTTGGAAAGTCGCTGGGCGTGGCCGAACTGGATTTTAATTTCGACGGCTGGCCCGATCTCGCCGTGGCGAATGACGGAGAGGGCGATTTGCTGTTTCGGAATAATGCGGACGGCACGTTCACCGATATCGGCGTGCCGAGCGGGTTTGCGTTCAGCGAACACGGAGAAGCCCGCGCCGGCATGGGCATCGACGCGGGGATTACGGACAGCACGGGCCGTTATTCGCTGTACGTCGGCAATTTTTCAGGCGAGATGATCGGAGTGTACCGCCATGAGGAGGGGGAATCGTTCATCGGTCGGGCGGGGCTGTCGCGAATCGGATTCCCGGGTCTTTTGTCCCTTACGTTCGGACTTTTTCTGATGGATGTGGACATGGATACGGACCTGGACCTGTTTGTGGCCAACGGACACGTACATCCCGACAGAACCGGCGAGAACGACCGTATCCGTTACCGGCAACCCGCACAGCTTTTCCTGAATCGAGGGGATGGCGTGTTCGATGAATTTGTTCCGGGAGAAGGGGTATGGACGGATCTGCTCGTCGCCCGCGGGGCCGCCTATGCGGATTACGACCGGGACGGAGATCAGGACATTCTTGTGACCGAGAATGGAGGGCCGGTGCATCTTTGGCGCAATGACACGGCGCCCGGGCGCTATCTGCGCGTGCATGTCGAGGGGCGCGCCAGCAATCGCGACGGGCTCGGGACCCGCGTTACGGCCAGATTGGGCGAATTGACTATGGAACGGCGCATTCGGACGGGCTCCAGTTATCTTTCGCAATCGGAGCCGGCAGCTGCGTTCGGACTGGGTAGCCGAGAGGAGGTCGATACGCTGACTGTCTACTGGCCCAGCGGCCTTGTTGAGCGGTTTACCGGGGTGAAGGGTGGGCAGGATCTGCTTCTCGTCGAAGGGTCCGGCGATCTGAGACCTATCCGGTCGCATCTATGATATGGATAACCGGCCGCCCGGTTGGCGGGACGCATAGGGGAACGCATTGGGTCATGCGCTGCGCCGGCATGGCTATAGCCGTGTGCTGCGCGGGATTTGCCGCCGGGTGCACAGGAGGGGAGGATGCCTCTTCCGGGTCTTTGTCCGCTGCGCTTGCTTTTACGAAGGTCACCGAGGAGGCCGGGCTCGGTGCGTATCGACACGAGAATGGGGGTCTTGGCCAGAAATGGATGCCTGAAATTGTAGGGCCCGGCGGGGCGTTTCTCGATTACGACGGCGACGGCTGGCAAGACATTCTGCTGGTGGGCGGTGGGCGGTGGGCCCGTGTTTCCGACGAGCCGGTCGAAGCGCTGCGGCTTTACCGCAATCTCGGCGACGGCGCGTTTGAGGATGTGTCTGTCGCAGCAGGCCTCGGGGGCATAGAGGCATACGGGTTCGGCGTGGCCGCCGCCGATTACGACAACGATGGGGATACGGATTTTTTTCTGACCACTCTGCATAAAAACCTGCTCTTTCGTAATAACGGTGGGCGGTTTGAAGAGGTTGGCGAAGAAGCGGGGCTTGCGGACGAGGCGTACTGGAGCACATCTGCCGTATTCTTCGACGCCGATCGGGACGGCTGGGTCGATTTATTCGTGGGCAATTATGTGTCCTGGACGCCTGAGACGGATATTCCCTGTTTTCATGAGGGGGAGAAAGCCTATTGCACGCCGCAGAATTATGCGGGCGTCGCCAGCACGTTCTATCGCAACAAGGGCGATGGCGTCTTTGTCGATGCGACGCAGGAAGCCGGTTTTTCGGGGGCTATCGATCCCGTGCTGGACAAGACGCTCGGTGTGACCGAACTGGATGTAACCGGGGACGGACATTCCGTCCTGTATGTAGCCAACGATACGGAGCGGAACCTGCTGTTGGTGAATCGCGGGGACGGCACGTTTGTCGAGACCGGTGTGCGCAGCGGCGTAGCCTACGACCGGCATGGGCAACCTCGGGCCGGCATGGGGGTGGATGCGGGCGTAGTGGACAGCACCGGACAAACGACCATCTTCGTGGGCAATTTCACCCAGGAAACCGTGAGCGTTTTCCGGCATGCTTCGGGCGGTTATTTCACGGATCGGGCGACCGTTTCCCGTGTCGGATTCCCGACCATGGGCACCCTGACCTTCGGCCTTTTTCTTTTTGACGCGGACCTGGATGGAGACCTCGATCTTTTTCTCGCCAATGGGCATGTGCTGGAACATATTGCAGAGATTCTCGAAGGGGCGACGTTTGCGGAGCCGGCGCAGCTGTTTCTGAATCGGGGCGACGGGATATTCGATGAGGCGCTTTCGGCGACCGGCGTGCTTGCGCAGCCGATGGTGGCCCGCGGCGCGGCTTATGCGGATTACGACCGGGACGGAGATCTCGACGTATTGCTGCTGGAAAATGCGGGACCGGCGCATCTCTGGCGCAACGATTTCAACGAGGCAGGGTGGCTGCATGTCCGGCTGGAAGGGCGCGCCAGCAACCGCAGTGCGATCGGCGCCCGGATCGAAGCGGTGGTCGGCGACATGCGTTTGGAACGCCGTATCCGGTCGGGCTCGAGTTTCCTGTCGCAGTCCGCATTGCCTGCGGTATTCGGGTTGGGAGCACGTCGGCAGGTAGATAGTCTAATAGTGCATTGGCCGAGCGGTATCGTTGAACGCTTTGCCGGCGTGGAGGCCGGGCAGGAAGTAATTCTTGTCGAAGGTTCCGCTGCGTTGCGCCCGGTGGAACTTGTCGCATGGCGTTCCGATGGGCTTCGGTAATCGCGCAAACGATTTTTTGCGGACAGGAGAAATGGTATGATACGACGGTTTTGCATGGTAGCGGTCGCCTGCCTGCTTGCAGGCTGCGCGCAGCAAGACACGGAGGAGCCGCTTACCCGGACGGAAGAACTCCGCGAATCGCTGGATCTGAACGTGCAGCGGTTTATGCTTCAGGCGGAGACTGCGTGGCGTCAGGGAAATTATCTGCATGCGCTGGCGCTCACCGACAGTGTAGAGAAATATGTGCCGGAACTGG
>JANQSQ010000625.1 GCA_028283985.1 Rhodothermales bacterium
CTCGACGGTTTGACGGCGCTTGCCGGAATACACGAAATAATTGGAGACGTGCGCGGCCGCGGACTCTTTCTGGGCGTGGAACTGGTGGCCAACCGGGCGTCGAAAGAGCCTGCAGGCGAGGCAGCCTCCTATGTGGTGGAGCGGATGCGCGAATCGGGCATTCTCGCCAGCGTGGACGGGCCGTACGGCAATGTGCTCAAGATTAAACCCCCCATGGTCATAGAGACTTCCGGGGTGGATCGGTATGCGGACACGCTGGACCGGATTCTGAACGAGGATTTCGTACGCGCCGCGGTCGCTTGCGATTCGTTGACGGAAAAGCGACCTTGATCTTAATCAGAGTATCCTTAATACTCGCGACATGAATTTTCCGTTTTAGGGGAGGGCGTTCATGAACAAGCGCCGTAAAAGAGAAATTGTCGTGGCGGTGGGCATTCTGGCGATCTTTGTTGCTGCAATGTTTCTGATCGCCACGCTTACCTGACAGGGCGCTTGCCTCAGGCCGGGGCTGGCTCGTAGAAGGGGTAGACGTCCTTCAGGAGTGTCTGCAGCTTCGTCCGGCCGCGGTTGATGCGGCTTTTGACCGTGCCCATCGGCAACCCGGTGATTTCTGCGATTTCGTCGTAGGCGAGCTGTTGCACATCGCGCAGTACGACCACTTCCCGGAACGACGCAGGGATATCATCCAGCGCCTGCTGAATGTACTTATCCTGAATGATGCTCTCCGCATGCTTGTCGGGAGAGAACGATTCGTCCGGCAACTGCATCTCGTACTCTTCGTTATCGCGGTTTACGCTCTGGATCGAGTAGAGACGGCGGCGTTTGCGCTTACGGTACTCCGAGCGCGCCAGATTACCCGCAATCGTATAGAGCCAGGTCGAAAACTTGGCGATCCGGCGGTACGAGTGCCGATTGCGGTACACGCGCAGGAATGTTTCCTGCAGCAGGTCTTCACAGCGGCGCATATCCCCAAGAAAACCGTACAGGTAATGGGTTAGCCGCTCCGAATACCGTTCGACGAGAATATTGGACGCCGCAACGGAACCTGCCTGGAACTGCGACATCAAATCCTCGTCCGTCATTTCGGCGAGGGCCGACTGCCGTTTTCCTGCAGCGCTCCGCGAAGTTTTCGTTACGATCTTTTTCTGCAATACCGCCACGTCGTGTGCTGTCGGATTTTACCGGGGAATACGCCGGCCCGGCGCTTGATAGTTGTTTCTGTTAGGCGAAAACAAGCCTATCCTGTTAATATAAGGCAATTCCGGCGCAGATTCAAGCCGCCGGCCTGGGGGAATTTTATCCGGGCGGACAACCTGTTTTCATATTATTAGGATACTCTGATCAAGTCCGCACCCCTCTCAGCCTCCCGAAGGGCGCGTCACGTCCACGACACCCCGAATCCGCAATGTTTTTTGCTGAGAATCATGATGTACTTTACGTGCGAAAGCGACATGCTGAGCGCAGTGTGGCCCAGCCACATAAGCGAGCGGTAACGTCGCATGGCGGGAAAACAGGCCCCGCCCTTCGGGTTCCGCCGGTCACGGCGCCGCTCTTCGTTGCTCGTCGCTCATTTGGAACCGCCAAACTTCACTCCT
>JANQSQ010000218.1 GCA_028283985.1 Rhodothermales bacterium
TATTTCTCTCCGGTTCGTAGGAAAGAACTCCTGTCGAACCGGCAGCGCACCATGTTCTGCAAATTTCTTTTCCGAACAGGCGCTCCGCCCAACTCGACAACCTCATCCGGATCTGCGATCAAATCCCCTATCGCCTGCGCGCACTTCTGCTACCGTTTCTCGTAAACAAGGGGATCATCAACAATCGCCCCACCGGACGATAAACGCTCCATAGCGGGTTGTCGGGGCCACTATCAGGGCACTGCGAAACCGCCACGGGGTAATCGGATCGTCTATACATCGCAGTTATCCACGATCATCGCGAAGAAGTCGGGTGAGTTCGCACGCCGTACGCATAACGGGACAAAAACGTCCCCGTCGCATGGATGTACCACGCGTGCATGCGGCAGGCGCTATCATCATGGCGTTCCTGTTGCAAGGCATGGCAGCGCACTATAGCAGCGCACAGGTTTCTCCGCCGCCGAAGGACGACACCGTTTCCGATACGGACGCCCCCGCATTCGAGATGATCTTTTCCAACCGCACCGCGAGGGCCGACACGGACACCCTCACATTCGATGTGATTTTGGGTAACGCCGCCGGGAGAGCCGACACGACCGATACCACGGCGTTTCGCCGGGCGGATTTCTACCTGCCGTCCACACAACCCGACCGCCGGATGGCATCCCCGGTCCAACGGGCCCGCCGCCCTTTCTTTCCTGCACTGGGCAACTACTGGCGGCACGAAGTCGAGCTCGACTCCACCCGGAAGGAGTTCATCGTCCGCGAATTCGTCGGGGAGAGCGAGGTACGATATCCGCTCGTCATCGACTTCGAAAGCTACCGGCAACGCCGCCTGAACGCCTGGCTCAGCGACAATTGGCGGATCATCAGCGAACAAAGAGCCCAGCAACGGCGACAGCGCACCCGGGGCGGTATTGGATTCGATATTTCCATACCCGGCGGCCGGGAAAGCGCCTTCAGCACCCTATTCGGCGCAAACACCGTGAGCCTTCGCGTAAACGGGCAGGCCAGCATCCAGGCCGGCTTCGATTACCGTAAAAGCGACCAGCAGGTGGCTGTTACGGGACGATCCGGACAACTTTCCCCGGAATTCAATCAGGACATCCGCCTCGGCATCACGGGCTCGATCGGCGATAAACTCGACATTGACGTGGACTGGGACACGCAAAATCAGTTCGAATTCCAGAATCAGCTCCGGCTACAGTACACGGGAGACGAAGACGAAATTATCCGGAATATCGAAGCCGGAAACGTCAACCTTTCGACGCCCTCGCGCCTGATTCGCGGCGGCCAGAGTCTGTTCGGCATCAAAAGCGAATTCCAACTGGGCGGCTGGCACCTGACGACGGTGGCAAGCCAGCAGGAAGGCCAGACGAACAGCCTGTCCATCGAGGGTGGGGCCCAGACGACGGAATTCGACATGAAGCCGACGGAATACAACGACAATACGCACTATTTCCTTGCCT
>JANQSQ010000236.1 GCA_028283985.1 Rhodothermales bacterium
TATCCCGGGCCCGATGTTTTGTTCGAATGCGCGTCCCAAGGTCCCTGTTCTCGGTTGCGATTTTGCGGTTCGGCGTTGGATGGTCTTGTTGCGCGCTCCAGGACTCAATCATTGTTTCCTTAACGTTCGTTCCGTCCCGCATTTCTTGCGCGGACGGGGCTTTTATCCTGTCGCGGTTTTTCTTTTCTTTCGGGGTAGGTAGTGCGGTTGGGTTACCCTTTTTGATCAGAACGAGGAACAGTATGCGAGACGCCGTATCGGAACTGGAAAAGGTGTACATTGCGCCGCCGGGCAGCGGCACGCTTACCCTGGGGAAGACCTTGCCGGATATGTTGTACGAAGCATCGGATCGGTACGTGAATCGCCGGGCGCTCAATCAGCCGGAGGCGGATGGCTGGAAGTCCCTTTCGCTGGACGAGTACCGGCGCCATTCCGAGGAAGCGGCGCTGGGCCTCGCCGATCTGGGTTTGTCCCACGGGGATCGTCTTGCGCTCTATATGGAGAGCGACGTGGCGTTCTGTGTGGTGGACATGGGTTGCCTGCTTGCCGGCGTGATCAACGTGCCCCTGTACCTCGCGCATGCATCCGAACAGATCCGATATGTTCTCGTGCATTCGGAGGCGAAGGCGGTGGCCGTTTCGAGCGGAAAGCATCTGGAAGAAATCCGGGACGCATTGTCTGCATGTCCTGCGGTTTCTTCGGTGATTGTAGCGGAAGGGGATATTCCTGACGGACTATCTCTTCCGGATGGCGTAGAAGCATACACGCTCGAAGCCGTGCGGGAATCCGGTCGTCGTCGGCTGCAAGAGAATGCAGAAGCCGTCGCGGAGCTGCGCGCACGGGTCGGAGCGGAGGATATAGCCACCATTCTTTATACGAGCGGCACGACCGGGCAGCCGAAGGGCGTCGTGCTGACGCATGAAAATATCAGCGCCAACGCCCTCACATCCTTTTCGGGGATGCCGGAGTACCGTACAGGCGAGGATGGCGAGCAGGTCATTTCGTTTTTACCGTTGACGCATATCTTTGCCAGAGCGCTTCATTACGGCTTTGTGTATCATGGCTCGCCGGTGTATTTCACCTCGCAGGAGTTCCTTATGCAGCACATCGCCGAAGTGCAGCCTACCATATTCGCCACGGTGCCCCGGGTTCTGGAGAAGGTGTATGCCGCGGTAGCGACCCGCATTGCCGGCATGAGCGGCGTCCAAAAGGCCATTGCTTCCTGGGCGCTGTCTACGGGCGAGCGCTATGACGTATTATCGAAGCCGGGCGGAATCCATGCGTTGTCCCTCAAGGTGGCGGACCGCCTGCTGTTCAGCAAATGGCGGAAGGCGTTGGGCGGACGCGTAAACTTTCTTATCTCGGGCGGCGCGGCGCTGGGCGCAAAACTGACGAATCTGTTCGCTGCGGCGAACATTACGGTGCTGGAGGGATACGGTCTCACGGAAACCAGCCCGGTGATTTCTTTTAACCGGAAAGGGCGTGTCCAGCCCGGTACGGTGGGCGAAATGATTCCGGGAGCGGAAGTGACGATTGCGGAAGATGGAGAGATTCTGACGCGCGGTCCGTACATCATGCAGGGATACTACAAGAACGATGCCTTGACGAGCGAGGTAATCGACGAGGAAGGATGGTTCCATACAGGCGATATAGGAGAGTTTGGACCGGAGGGATACCTGCGGATTACGGACCGGAAGAAGTCTCTTTTCAAGCTCTCGACCGGGAAATATGTGGTTCCCCAACCTATAGAGAACCGGCTCCGGGCGCACCCGGTGGTTGAAGAGGCGATGGTTCTGGGCAGCGGATACCGGTATTGCACCGCGCTTGTTTTTCCTGACATGGACAAGCTGGGGGATTATGCCCGATCCGTCGGTGCAGGGGAAGGCATCTCGGGGGAGGAGTTGCTCGTCCTGCCCGACGTGCAATCGCATTTGCGTCATTTGGTTGAGGAGGCCAACACGGGCATGGATCCCTGGAACCGCATAAAAAGATTTCGCATCGTGTCCGCTTCGCTGACGACAGAGAACCATCTCCTTACGCCTACGCTGAAGGTGCGCCGCCGGCAGGTCGAGGAAGCATTTGCGGAAGATATCAGAGAGATGTACGGCGACGGGGATCTGCCCGCAGCGATCGTAGTTGTGGAGAAAGAGAGACAGGACCACGATGACTGATCGCCGTCCATTACGATTTCAGCCAGTAAGGAATTGATTCATGCACGCACATTCAACGGTAGCCGGTGACCGTGATTCGGGCGCATTCGCTCCGCCTCATGCCCACCTTCCGTTTCGCAAGGCCGCTGTACTGGGGGCCGGGACCATGGGCGCACAGATTGCGGCGCACCTCGCCAATGCGGGCCTGCAGGTGTTTCTGTTCGATATGCCGGCCGGAGAGGGAAAAAATCGGAATGCCATCGTCGAGCGGGGGTTGAAAACAGCCGCCCACCTCAAACCGGC
>JANQSQ010000250.1 GCA_028283985.1 Rhodothermales bacterium
CAGGTGGAGCCGATCCTTGCTGCCGGCGTTACGCTGAATCCGGGAGACGATGCAGCGGTCTGGGATCTGAAGGCATTGCCGAACCCGCTGAATCCGGAGGAATCCGTCGGGGCGCTCTTCATCGATCCGAATGCGGACCCCGACGACCCGCTTCCGGGAGGGTTTTTGTACGAGATACGTATTGAGGATGTGGATGCCCCCCATCGCTACGACGCCCTGAGCACGGCGAACGACGTGGTCACCTCAGCGATGCGTATTACGCTGGATCCGCTCACAGCCATCCTGACGATCACTCCTACCGCACCGAATTATGCAAACATCACGATCCGGGCGACAGATCGTGAGGAGAACATGATTTCGGCCACGATGACGGTCACGGTTGCGGGGGTGACGAGCGCGGAAGATTCGGAATTGCCCACGGAAGTCACGCTTGCGCAGAACTATCCGAACCCGTTCAATCCGCAGACCACCATCGACTACAGCCTGCCCAAGGCAAGCGACGTCAGCCTGATCGTGTACGACATGCTGGGCCGCGAAGTAGAGGTGCTGGCTGAAGGTCCGCAGGCGGCCGGAGAGCACACCGTGCGCTTCGACGCCAACCACCTGCCGAACGGCACGTACGTGTACCGCCTTGTGGCCCAGGACAAGACGATCACGCGCACGATGGTTCTACTCAAATAAGCGCAAGAGAGGGCAGGCGCCTCTCGGCTTATGCTCAAGCAAAGCCCCCGTTGCCGCAAGGCAGCGGGGGCTTTGTGTGTTTTTACAAGAGCTACCCCTTATCTTTAAAGAACATACTGTCCGGAGTACGCTTGGCACAGGCATTCCCCCTGGACCTGCCTCGCTCACATCTGTGTGGCTTCCCTGCCAACAATAGCCAACGCCCTCCGGGCAGCATAGCACAAATTCCCCCTGGTTTGTACGAACGCTTTCCTGCAACAGGAAAGAAGTTTCCGCATCACAAAAAACAAACCGGAAATCGCCATGACCACCCAAGACCCGCAAGCGACCCATATCCATGTCGATACCGATCTGATCAGCCGATTTCTTGCGAAATACGAACGCCCCAATACAATTCGCATTTACCGCTACCATCTGGCCAGATTCTTCGGAATGGAGTGGGTAACCATGAAAGAAGCGACGGCGATCACCACCGAGTACGTTAACAGACAAATCGAAAAAGCGGAAAACGAGCTCGCGCCCGCTACCGTCGAAGGGTTTGTAACCTCCATAATAATCTTCTTCGACTGGCTTTGCGCCATCGACGTCATTCGCAAAAATCCTGCGAACAAGCACCTTATCCGAAGGTGGAAGAAAGGGGGCAGAGCACAGCGCAAAATATTCGCCTTGTCGAAAGAAGAATCTCAGCGCCTGCTGGACGCAACACTGGTTGGCCCCTTCCACGACCACTGCAATACGGCCAAGCGCAATCACGCGATCGTACTAACGCTTCTCAACTGCCTGCTCCGGCGCTCCGAAATTGGCGCCATGAACGTAGAGCACATCCGAAGTCTGCATGGGCATTGGGTCATAGACCTGCCGGAAACGAAGGGCGGCGTCGATCAATTCGTGAAGGTCCCTGTACATGTGATCAAGGAAATACAGGAAATGCAAACATTTTACGGGATTGAATCCGGGCCGCTCTGGCGATCCATGGAAGGCCGAACGAAAGGCAAACGCCTCTGTACGCGGCAGATATGCAACATTGTCAAGAAAGCGGCAAAGCGAGCCGGGCTGCCTCCCGAAATATCCACGCATACGCTCAGGCATACGGGATGCACGCTTGCGCTGGAAGCGGGCGCAACCCTCCATCAGGTGCAGATCCACGCTCGGCACAAGAACATCAACACCACCTTGCGCTACATTCACCAGCGCGACAAACTCAACAACTCCGCGGCCGACTTTATAGGGATATAATCCCTGTCCTGCGGTATTTCATGAGAAAGGCCCCGACCCGGTTATCCGGAGCGGGGCTTTCTTTTGAAGAGGACTTCGGCACGGCATCATTTCCATCAAGTGCCCTTATTGGAACACACCGAGCGCGTACGCCTGCCTGGACACACCCACCCATAACTAAAATGACCACTCTCTTACGAGGGTGGCGCGTCATTTTAACCAACATTGAGCATAAGCCATGACGTTCTTGCTTCAGAAATTCAATGCGATCAGCCGCACTCGCACAGAGGCGCGGGCCCGGAACGGCTTGCGGTCTCCCGCACGCGGCGTCGCTTTCACCGGCCGCCTGGCGGCTTGCCTGTTGCTTGCGGGCTTCCTGGGTGTGGGGTCCGCGATGGCGCAGCCCCATGTTCTCCGCATGGGAGGCGGTTCCATAACCGTTGGCAATGATCTTGGCGGTAGTACCGACAATGGGCGAGTACATCACTATCAGATCGGGACTGCGGACGCCGTTATGAATCCTGGGGGATTGAATGGTGGTGCTGGTACGTTTCTCGTGGGAAGTCTTGCCCTGGTCACCGTTGGCAGCGATGGTGACCTGACGGTTTCCCCGATTGCGACGGGCGCTTTCAAGATCGCGCTGGACACCGCGTATGATTCGGATCCTCTGAGCGATGACGCCATGCCCGTCCACTTCGAAATCGTCTCGGCCAATGCGCCCATGCTTACGGATATTAGCGGCGCTGCCGATGCGTACAATATGGGCGCAGGGGCAGATATGGCGGAGGCGGCTGCACTGGTGCCAAGGGATAATGCGTCCAAGGAGTACGATAACATCCACAACTGGTTCAGCGACCCGAACGATATCCAACTTACCTATTCGGCCATGGTGGACAAAGTGAAGCGTTGCAAGCCAACGGGAACGACCGCTGGTGGTGACCGTAACCCTTGTGGGGCAACACAAGATGTCGATGTCGCTACCGCCACGATAGCGGGCAACAAGCTGACCATTGCGCTGAACGACAATGCGAAGATGGATTCGAGCGACACCGCCGTGTGGGTGTTCGCCCATGACGCCGCCGGCGAATACGCTCGGAAGCAGATTAATGTGACAGTAGGCATGCCCACCAATCCGTTTATCGAGACTTCCCTTGACGATGTGACCCTGCGGGAAGACGATGCGGAAACGACGTACGGCGACCTGCATGCCGGATTCAGCGATCCTGAAGATCTTACGGATAACGGCTCAGGCGGCAGGGTCTCCAATGATGGCGATGCGATCGCATTGGAGTTCGCGGTCGAAATCAGTGGTTTGGATGCGAACCAGAAGGTGGTTACGGGCGACGACGCATACACAGCGGTCACGCCATACATGATCGCAAAAGTGACGGAGGGCCCCACGGCTTCGATAGCGGTCACCCCGCGCGGCGTGGCCTCGGCCATGATCACGGTGACAGCCACGGACAAGGGTGTGTATTGCAAAGATAATTATTCGCCCGTTGACAAGGATGGCGATGTACGAAGTCATCTTGACACGGGGGACGACGCACCGACCAGGTGCCGGATGATAGACACCTCAGGCGTCGAGGCCGACACCTCCTATACGTCGCTGTTCCCTAACAGCAAGTCCGTTTCGGACATCTTCATGCTGTCCATCATAAGCGAAACCACGCCGGAGGTGGATGCAGGGATTCCCGCTCAGACAGTAGGGGCGGAGGGCGACGCCATCATGCTGGATCTGGAAGCGGTCAACGACGATGGCGACGATGCGTTTGCGAGTCCCTCCGACGGCGGTGCGTTGACGTATACGGTGGCGGCCGCGGACCCCATCGCCATGCTGAGTGTAGCCGGTAGCATGGTGACGATTGCCCCGATCTGGACGGCTGGCGACAAGGAAACCACCGTTACGGTCACGGCCACGAACACGCTGGACGAAACGGCAACCGCAACGTTCGACCTGACGGTCACAACGGCCAAGATGCCGGTCGTGAATCCGGTGTTGAGGCCCCTCCTTGGCACGCTTCCCGCCTTGCTGGTACCTTACGGTACGTCGGTGACATTTGACCTGCAGAACGTCGCGAACGGTTTGGACGACCTCGTTCCTGTGCCTATTCCGGACGCAGTGAAGAATCAGCCGCTCTTCGTCGATCCGAACGCGAATCCCGACGATGCGCTTCCGGGCGGGTTGTTGTACAAGGTGCGCATAGAGGATGTGGATACGCCCCATCGCTACGACAACCTGAGCAGGGAGAACCATGTGGTCACGTCGGCGGGCACCGTCTCGCTGGATCCGCAGACAGCCATGCTGACGATCACCGCTACCGCTCCGAACTATATCAACGTCACGGTGTGGGGAATAGATCGTGAGCAGAACATGACTCAGGCGACGATGATGTTCATGGTTCCGGAAGTCACGAGTGCGGAAGGCGAGGAGCTTCCGACGGAAGTCGCGCTTTCTCAGAACTATCCGAA
>JANQSQ010000273.1 GCA_028283985.1 Rhodothermales bacterium
AAGTGACGCGGCTGTCAGGTTTCCATGGTCACTCTGTTGCCATAGCGTATAGCGAACTGGTTGCGTGCAGCGATTCTTGTTCATTCAAAACTGATGAAACCTTTGCGAGACAAACTCCAGAACCACAGGTAAGCTTTCGCGCCAGTACGTCCAGGTATGACCACCATCGCGAATACGAAACTCATGAGGAATCTCCCGTTTTCTTAGGGCGATGTGGACCAGAGAATTTCCTTCGTAGAGAAAGTCGTCGTCCCCGCAATCGATGAACCAGCGTACGGATTTGAGGTCGTCCACGGGCAGGCTTTCGATCAGGGAAATGGCGTTGTGTCGGCTGATGTATTCTTCAATCTGCGAATCGGAGATTCCCGTAATATCGACGCCCCTGCGCCCCATCAGCCCCTTGTATTGCTCAACCGACCGGGCGCCTGTGGAAGCGCTCAACGGTGCAGCCGACGAAAAAAGATCCGGTCGATGAAGGGCATACATGAAGGAGCCGCCGCCGCCCATCGAGAGACCGGCTACGGCCCTGTAGCGCTTTTCGCTTTTAATTCTGAATTCTTCTTCCACGTGCGGCATCAATTCTTCAAAGAAGAAGTCCTCATACCGCCACGTATTGGTAATGTCATTGAAATATCCTCGCTGGCCTGTACTGGCATCCGGCATGATAATGACCATTGGGGTTGCCTTGCCCTCCCGGATCGCTTTATCGGCAATATGATGCACTTCGCCGAATTGTATCCAACCCGTTTGGTCGTCTCCTCCTCCGTGTAAAAGGTAAAGCGCGGGATAACTACGCTCGGATGAAAAATAATCCGGTGGCAGGTAGACCGCATATTTCTTCTCGGAATCAAGGATTTCGCTTGCGATCGAAAGGTTGTCGTACACCGTTCCATGCTGTGCATTCGCTGTAAGCGTAAGGCCGCACAGCAGCACAAGGAATACCATGCCCGATTTCTTCCTCCGCTCCTTACACATCCACCCACCTTCCGTTGCGGTCGATCGAGCGGTAGATCGCCTCGATCACTTTCATGTCTTTCAGCCCTTCTTCGCCCGAAACCCTGCTCGTTTCGTCTTCCGTGACGCATCGGGCGAAGTCGTCCATTTGCAGTGCTTGCTGCGTTACGTGCGGATACCCCATCGGTCCTTCGTTCGTCTCTCCGGATACGCTGTTATACATGAAGGCCGGCTCGATTCTCGCCCAGCCCCGCGGGGCCACCATATACAGGCGATTCACGTTGGCCGAATAGGAGGTGCTGTGGCTGGACCCCGCGCCGCCGGGGAATTCCATTTCCCACAGGATAGTCCCGTAAA
>JANQSQ010000294.1 GCA_028283985.1 Rhodothermales bacterium
GATCAACGGCAGCTACGGATCGAAGGTGGTGGTGGACGGCGCCGGCTTCTTCATGAACAACGAAATGGACGATTTCTCCGCCAAGCCGGGAGCGCCCAATATGTTCGGGCTGCTCGGCTCGGAGGCCAACGCCATCGAACCGGGCAAGCGCATGTTATCGTCCATGACGCCCACTATCGTGGAGGATCCCTCGGGAGAACTGTTCATGGTGATCGGATCGCCTGGGGGAGGGCGCATCATCACGACGGTATTCGAAGTGATGCTGAACGTGATCGACCATGGAATGAACATTCAGGAGGCCGTAGCGGCTCCCCGGATTCACCACCAGTGGCTGCCGGATGTATTGTTCTACGAGGCGCAGACCCTTTCCGAAGACGCCCGGCAAGGGCTGGAGCGCCGGGGCTGGACCCTGAATAACAACGGCGCATGGGGACGAGCGGACGGCATTATGGTGCGCCGGGACGCGGAAGGCGTGTTGTACCAGGGCGGCGCCGATCCGAGAGGAGACGATGCGGCAGCGGGGTATTGAGTCGCATCCCCCGCAGCCCGCTCACCGAAAAAGCACCACCTGGCCGGTTTGGGTGGAATATCCTGCGGACAGGCGGTAGAAATACACCCCGTTCGGCAATCCCTCCGCCTCGAAGCTCGCCTCGTACAAGCCCGCCGGCTGCATCGACGAAACCAGCACCTCCACTTCACGACCTGCCGCATCGTAAACCACCAATTCGACGGAGGAGGGGCGCTGTAACTCATATCCAATGCGCGTCGTGGTCTGAAACGGATTAGGATAGGCGCCCGTTAACGAGAAACGCTCCGGTATTTCTATCTCGTCTTCGATGCCGACTCCGACCACATTGTATGAGAAGACCGTTCGGTCGCCGCTGACCGGATCAATCCGGACCAACGCCGACCCCACTGCATCAGCCCAACCAGGCTCATCTGCCACCACCACCAGACTGCCATCGGCCTCTATCGCAAGAGCGGTGGGCAAAAAATGAACTGGGCCTATGCCGGTAGTGTCATCCGATATGATCGTGCGGTCGCCACTGACAGGATCAATCCGGACCAACGCCGACGCCACTCTATAAGATAAATCATGATCATCTGCCACCACCAGACTGCCATCAGCTTCTATCGCAAGAGCGGCAGGCGACAAAAAAACCGGCCCGTTGCCGGTGGCGCTATCCGATACGATCATGCGGTCGCCAGTAACAGGGTCAATCCGCATTACCGCTTTTCGGTGCAAATCCAACGCCACTATACTTCTATCGGCTTCTACTGCAAGATCAAAAGAAGATATAAGATTTGGCCCGCTGCCGGTATTGTCATCCGATACGATGATGCGATCGCCACTGACAGGGTCGACCCGTACCAGTGCATCCGTATCCGCTACCACCAGACTCCCATCAGCCTCTATAACAAGACCATTAGGTGACGAAAAAACCGGCCCGCTGCCGGTATTGTCATCCGACACGATCATGCGGTCGCCACTGACCGGGTCAATCCGGACCACTGCTTTTCGCCACAAATCCAGCGCCGCTATGCTGCCGTCGGCTTCTACCACAAGGTCGATGGAACCCGAAAGGCCCGGGCCGCTGCCAGTGGTGTCATCCGATACGATGATGCGGTCGCCAGTGACCGGGTCGACTCGAAATATCGTCCCGGATCCATACCGGGGAATAGCTCCCATCAACAAACTCCCGTCGGCCTCTACCGCAAGGCTTTTAGGAAACAAAAAGGCTGGTCCCGTACCGATCTCCCCCCCATCAAAGATCTGCCCAAGGAGCGGGGTCGAAAGAAAATCTCCAGAGAAGAACAGGACCGCACAGGTTGAGCAAGTAAGGGCGACATACTTTGAACATAGAGCCCTTTTTGCCTTGGCAAGCAAGTAGATCATGATTCGTCCCCGCCATTGTAACCGAAACCGCTGATATTCCTTGATCCCGATGCCAGGTTTCAGGATGCAGGTCATACGGGTAATAAATAGCAGCGCACCCGGAAATTCAATCCCCATCACCTCAAAAACCAGGGCAGCACCTGATAATCCCTCAGGGCGAAGCGCTCGACCCCGCCGTGCACGAGCACGCCGCCCCGGTTAGGGTTTGCGGGAATGGATGTCCACCAGTCCAGCGTGCGCATGGCGTCGTGAGCAACCGTTTGTCCGGATTTAATCTCCATCGGGATCAGCCGGTCCCCGGCGTCAATCAGCACATCGATCTCGTGGCCCGTGGCGTCTCGCCAGAAGAAAAGCGGGGCGTCCCGGCGCATGGCGGCGAACGCCTTTATCAGTTCCGCCACGACGAACGATTCGAAAATGGCCCCGCGCAACGGGTGCCGCTCCAGTGTGGCGCCGTCGCGAATACCGAGCAGGTAACAAATGAGGCCCGTGTCCAGAAAATGTAACCGGGGGCGCTTGCGCAAACGCTTACGATAGTTGATATGATGAGGCGGAAGCGTAGCCGCCAGATACCCGATTTCAAGAGCCGTGAGCCAACGCCGGGCAGTGGTTTGGGTAACGCCTGCATCGCCAGCCAGACTGTTCAGATTCAACTCGGAGGCGGTCCGGGCTGCTGCGAGTCTCATGAACGTCTCGAAGGCCCGCAGGTCCGCAACGCGCAGGACTTCGCGCAAGTCACGTTCGACATAGGTTCGAAAATAGTCCCCGAACCATTCGTTCGCGGCAATACCCCGATCATGCACCGGCGGATAGAAACCGGTGGCGAGCGTTTCCCAAAGGCCGTCGGCAGGCGACGATCCGGCGGGCCGACCTGTTGGCGCATCCCGGTCCAGCGTGAATGGATCCACAGGAGGCAGCCCTCGTATCTCGGCAAGCGAAAAAGGATACAAACGCAACAAGGCGGTCCGGCCCGCCAGCGTTTGCGACACCGACTCCATGAGCAGGATGTTCTGGGATCCGGTCACAATGAAACGACCGGGACGGTCGTCGTCGTCAACGAGTACTTGTATGTAGGATAGCAGGTCGGGGACACGCTGAATCTCGTCGAGAATCATACGATCCCCCTGCGCCAGAAAGCCTTTCGGGTCAGACAGCGCGCGTTCGCGCACATCGGGCGCTTCGAGCGAGACATAGAGATGCCCCGGAAAAACGGCCCGAACAAGGGTCGTCTTGCCCGACTGTCGAGGCCCGGTAACGGTTACGACGGACCAGCTTTCGGCAGCTCGCCTGAGTGCGGGAGTGAGGTGTCTGGCAATCATAGAGACTAATATACCACACACATTGAATCATGTCAATTTCAATATTAAATAATGATATTGACAATAACCATTGTGTTATACCTCGTCAGGCAACGCAACCGAACGGTCATTTGGCCTTGGGAGCCCGGATATCGTTCTGAGCCGAAACCCCAACCCCCTACTGTTCCGCCACGATCCAATCGATGAAAGCAACCGGGGTGGCTGCTCCGCCCGGTTCGTCCGCCGCAAACACAAAATACAGGTCGGTCATGCCGCTGGCCCCGTCAAGCATCATCTCATAGGCCTGCATACCGCCTTCGCTCTGCGTCACTTCGAACGTACCGAGCATCTCTCCGTCCAGGCCGCCGGCGCGCAGGTCCAGCCGCCCGCCCGTAGTCAACTCGGCCACGGTTCCGATCTGTGCAGTGAGCGACCGGATACCGGTTAGATCGATGTCCCGGAAAACGAAGTACCCCCCGTCATTCCCTACCAGGACATCTCCTGTGGCGTCTTCCCCGAACGCCTCTTCCGACATGGGAAACGCCATGGCCTCTTCGCCCTCGTCATAGTCTTCCGCCTGCAACCTCGCATGCCGCAGGGTTACGACACTCCGACCGGTGAGGCGGGGCATACCCGACGCCCCGTGATCGGTGTACGAAGCCGCCAGAAAATAGCGCCCTTCTTCCTCGTCCGCATCGTGCCGGTCGGTGACATACGTGCCCTGCAACGGCAGCGTCGCCTCCCGCACAACTGCACTCTCCAGCCCAAGGATAAAGTCCGCCATGCGGTTCGCTTCTTCGGCGGCAACCTGCGGCTGCGGCGCCATCGCCCGATCCCCCCAGACACCCATGCCGCCGTTAAGGATTTTATCCGTGAGATATTCGCGCGAAGCATCGTTGTCCGGATACTTTTGGGCGATGGCTACAAAGGACGGGCCTATGGACTCATCCGGCCGGAGATGGCACGCCCCGCAGT
>JANQSQ010000317.1 GCA_028283985.1 Rhodothermales bacterium
TCGCACCGGCGCAAAACATCCCGCATTCATGGGAAGGTCGGAAGCGGCCAGACAACGCACCGCATAGTAACAGGCGGATTCCGTGACAGCAAGCACCGCGTTCAGCGAACCGGTCACGGCGGGAGAGGTCCCCTCAAAATCGAACGTCACGCCATCCTCCCGGATATGAGCCGCTGCCCGGATGATCGCCTCTTCCCCGTTCGGCGCTTCGCCGGGAGCGATCTCCAGCGTATCCTCGAACCGGAAAACCCCGTCCGGCCATTGCCGGATATGTTCGCGAAGCAGGCGTTCGCTCCAGACCGGCAAATGCGCCGCGTACGCTTCGACCTCGGCCGCGCCGTGCCGGTCGATCAGCGCCGCAAGCCGGGTCTCGGCCACTGAGTGCGCAGCCTGTTGCGCAGCCAGATCGCCGCGCCGCTCTTCCGGCGTGCGGACGTTACGCAATACAAGTTTCTCCAGGTCGGCTGCGAGCTTGCCCTCGCTGCGCCATTTCACGGGCGGAATAATGACGCCTTCCTGGTACAATTCGCCGGAAAGCGGGAGCGATCCGGGACTCATGCCCCCCACGTCGGCGTGGTGGGCCCGGCTGGCGGCAAAGAACACAAGGCGGCCGGCTACGAACACCGGGGAGATCATGGTGATGTCCGGCAAGTGCGTGCCGCCCGCATAGGGATCGTTCAGGATGACCGTGTCGCCGGGGCGCCATACATCGATGGCGTCCAGCGCGGCTTCGAGGCTGCGCGGCATGGCGCCGAGATGCACCGGAATGTGCGCCGCCTGGGCCACCATCCCGCCGCTACGGTCGAACACGGCGCACGAAAAGTCCAGCCGCTCCTTGATATTGGGCGAATAGGACGTACGCTGCAGCGTAACGCCCATTTCCTCAGCGACCCCTGAGAAACGATGCCGGTAGAGTTCGAGGAGAATCGGGTCCATCACATTCCGGAGAAATGCAGATTACGCCAGGCATCCACTTCGACATGCCACGAGGGAGAAACGAAAACGGTCGCATCGTACTGGGCCACCACTGCGGGACCGTCGAACGCATGCCCCAAACGCAACCGGCCCCGGTCGTACAGCGCCGCCATGACCTCCTCGCCGCTATCCAGTACGACCGGGGTCTCTCCGACCTGCGCGGCTTCGGAGGTCTCCGACGCAGCAGCCCGATCCGTATCCTGCCGCAGAACAACCTCGGCCCCTGCCGCCGTTCCCCGCACGCGCAGCGTCACGATCTCCACGAGGGCGTCCCG
>JANQSQ010000318.1 GCA_028283985.1 Rhodothermales bacterium
CTTCGCAGTCCAGAACGAAGTCCGGCGAGCCCTCGTACGCCGGAACGGGATCCGTGCATACCAGCGCGATCAGGGGCTTGTTCAGCACCGTCACCGTCACGTCCGCCGAGTCAGGATCCGCATTCTCGGCGGTTACCGTCAGCGTGTATTCGTAGTCCGTGTTCGCATCCACATGCTCGGGCACGGCGAACGTCGGCGCGGGGCCGTCCGTACCCGTAAGCAGCGCCGTGTCCGGCGTGTCGCCGCGGGCCTTCCACTCGTATGCGATGACAGAACCCGGAAGTTCGCCCGAGGCCGAACAGTTCAGAGCGAAGTCCGGCGAGCCTTCGTACGCCGGAACGGGAGGCGTACACACCACCGTCAGCGGCGCCTTGTTCAATACCGTCACCGTCACCTCCTCCATGGCCTCTTCCGCCCCATGCGCAGAGACGGTCAGAAGGTACTCGTACGTCGTCGTTGCGGCTATGTCGTCAGGTACAAGAAACGTTGGCGAAGCAATGTCCACGGCGCTCAGGAGCGACGTATCCTGCGTATCGCCCCCGGTCGTCCAGGCGTACGTGTAATCGGAACCCGCAGGCGCGCCCGACGCCTCGCACTCGAAGGCGATATCTTCGGATCCTTCGTACACCGGATCGGGGGGCGTACATACCAGCGCCAGCGGTTGCTTTTCGAGAATCGTCACCGTCACATCTACCGAGTCAGGGTACGCATTCTCGGCGGTTACCGTCAGCATGTACTCGTACGTCTCTTCCGCGGCCACCTCATCCGGCACGTCGAACGTCGGATCCTCGATGGTCGTACTGCTCAACTTATTCGTGTCCTGCGTGTCGCCCCGAGCCGTCCATGCATAGGCCGGGTCCACCCCCTCGGGCGCGTCCGCAACCGAACAGTCCAGATCGAAGTCCGGCGAACCCTCGTACGTCCGAAAAGGCGTCGCGCACGTCACATCCAGCGGTTTCGTATTGAGCACCTGCACCGTAACGTTGCGCGCCTTGTCTTCCGCATTCCTTGCAGAGACCGTCAGCGTGTACTCGTACGTCTCGTCTTCGTCCACCTCGTCCGGCACGTCGAACGTCGGCTTCGCAATCGTCGTACTGCTCAACCTGCCCGGAACCTCGGTACCGTCGCGACCCGTCCAGACGTATTTGTACCGGGAATTATAGGGAAGGCGCGACGCCGTGCAATCCATGTCTACGTCCGCCTCGCCTTCGTACACCGTAACAGGGGACTCGCATACCAACCCCAGCGGGCGCTTGTTGCGTACCGTCACAGTATAATCGTACCACCACGTTATCGCATTCGGAGCCGAGATGTTAAGCCTGTAATTATAGTTCGTGTCCTTGTCGAGACTATCCGGGACGCGAAACCAGCGCGTTCGTTCGTCCGGAGGGTTCAGGTCCAGGTGCTCGATAGCTGCCGCCGGCGTACTGCGTGAAGTCCTCCATTCGACCGTGTAATCCAGATCCGGGGGAACGATGCTGCCGCTACACCCCATCAGTATATCGTTCCCGGACCCTTCATAAACAAGAGGATATATGTGCTGACCGCCGGACGCGCGACCGCAGTACTTGATAACCGGCTTATCCAGAACGCTCACCGTAACGTCGGCGCGAGCCTCGCCCGCGCTTCCCGACACCGTTAACGTATATTCGTATTGCTCATTACCGCTCACCCTTTCCGGCACGTCGAACGTCGGATCCTCGATCGTCGGGCTGCTCAACCTGCCCGTGTTCGGCGTGTCGCCCCGAGGCGTCCATGCATAGGTCAGATCCACCCCGTCGGGCGCGTCCGCAACCGAACAGGACAGGGGAAAATCGTCCGCTCCCTCGTACACCGAGTAAAGAGCGGTGCAGTTGACGTCGAACGGCTTCGCCGTGTCGTATACCCGCACTTCGACTTGCGTCGATCTGGTAACCCAATCCGGCCCAAAGGGGTGATGCCACGGATTAAGATCGGCGATACAATAACGGACGCTGACCGTATAGTCGTATATCATTAATTCCCGGCCTGCCGACAAGGAATCCGGGACATAGAATATGGGATTGCGTACCGAGTCGGAACTCAAACGCTCTGTGTGGTCGCCGGGAAACGTGGCATCGGGACTGTTCAACCAGCGCCAGGTATCCTCCGGATCGTTAATGTTGTGTGAATCGTAGAAATCTATCTCGCATGTGATTTGAAAATCCGGATCGCCTGTATACACGGAATAATCCCCGCAAACCAGCCGAGGCGACGATGCAGCGATATCTATCGCAGTCTGCGCGCTTTCCTCTCCAGGCGTCACCCTGACCGTCACTCTTCTTCTCGCCGTGCGGGGCGCGCCCGAAGCCGACGTCGTCATGCTCGCGATGTAATGGTACTCCTCGCCGGCGCTTCCCGGCGGCGCCGTAAACAAGGGCGACGATCGGTCCGTCGCATCCAGAGGATCCGTGCTCGCGCCCCACAGACCCTCCCACTCCCATAGCACCGCCGCTTCCTCCTCG
>JANQSQ010000332.1 GCA_028283985.1 Rhodothermales bacterium
CCTGCGACATGGGCAAACGACCTGCTTGTCCGAGATTTTCGCAATAATTTCGAATTTGGCACGTTTTTGTCTGCCAACGAGTTAAGGATACTCTGACCAAAACCGCTTCGACCAGCGCTTCACGTTCGTACGTGAAGCGCCCTTCGAGAGGCTGCGAGAAGCACGCTGGCCGCGTCGTTCCTCATTATGCGGGGCCGCCACCTGCACTGCTTCGTCATTCCTTGCCAGCGCACCCCTCGCAGCCTCTGAACTTCGCGGACTTAATCAGAGTATCCTTAAAGTCGCCGCAGCGCCTTGTACGGCGCCGCCGTACCTCAATGTATAGTTGCAATCCAATCCACATCCGAACATGCGCACAAAAAGGAATTATCCCGTTTCGCTCGCCGTAATCGTTGCCGTTTTCCTGTCCGGCGGCCTGTTCGCAATGATGGGAGCCAACATATTCGGTATAGGAGATAAAACCGGCGCCGAGACCCGGGCCGCCGAAAGCGTTCCAGTTGTCGATATGCTCCCTGAAGCCACAACCCTTGAAGACGCATTTACACAGGTAGCGGAGCGCGTCAACCCGGCTGTCGTGCAGATCCAGGCAGAAAACTTCCCGACCGACTGGAACCCGGATGAGCCGCGGACAAATCCCTTCGAAAACACCCCCTTCGGAAATTTCTTCAGGGATTTCGACTTCAATATTCCGCAGGTTCCCCGAAGGGGGCTCGGTTCAGGCGTACTCATCCGGCCGGACGGGCATATCCTGACCAATAATCATGTCATCGAAAACATGAGCGAGTTGACCGTCATCGCCATGGACGGTACGGAATACGAGGCGCGCGTCATCGGGATGGACCCTGTGAGCGATGTCGCCGTGATCAAGATCGACGCAGAAGCATTGCCCTATGTCGGCATGGGAGACTCCGACCATATCAAAGTCGGACAGTGGGTCATGGCTTTCGGATCGCCTATAGAAGCATCGCTCGGCAATACCGTTACAGCAGGCATCATCAGCGCAACAGGCCGGATTCGAATAGGAAACGGCGGTGCAAATAACAACGACGCAAACCGGCCGGCGCCCACATATAATTTCATTCAGACGGATGCAGCGATCAATCCGGGAAATTCCGGAGGCCCGTTGGTCAACCTGCGCGGTGAACTGGTCGGCATCAACACCGCGATCATCACCCGCACGGGCGGATATCAGGGGATCGGATTCGCCATCCCCGTCAATACCGTGCGAAACGTGGCCGATCAGTTGATAGCCACGGGGCGCGTCGAGCGAGGGAAGCTTGGCGTAAGTTATGGCCCCGCGAGCGAAGCCCTCATCGAAACGCTGAATCTGCCTCAGGGAGCAGCGGTCGTCGGGTCCGTAGTGGCCGGCTCCGCAGCGGAAAATGCGGGCATCCGTCCGGGCGACATCATTGTCAGTCTGAACGGAAAGCAACTGAGCGATCACCAGCAACTCTCCCTGTGGATCGGCGCCATGAAACCGGGAGACTATGCGGAAGTCGAGGTGGACCGGGAGGGGGATCGAAAAACCTTCCGCATCAAACTCGGAGGCTGGGAAAACAGCGAATCGTCTCTGGCCGGGAACGAGAATGCACAGGAAACGATCGGCGACCGCCTGATGGACGAACTGGGCGTCACCCTGAGCAACGTTACTCCGGATAGGGCTCGCGAAGCAGGTTTCGAAGAGGAAACGATCGATGGCGTGATCGTTACGGAGATAGATCCGACGAGTTACGCGGCTCGTGAGGCAAACCTCCGCCGCGGCGCCGTCATTTCGGAGATCGATCGGAAGGAAGTCCGCAACCTTAAGGAATTCGAGGCGGTCTACGATAATATAGAGGCGGGCAAGGCCTTTATTGTCCGGCTGCGCACCCCGAACGGGGGCGCCGGAATCACTGCACTCAGAAAGCCCGGAACGCAAGAGGAATAAGGCAGGACGCCGGGAGACGGTCCGGGGTTCGC
>JANQSQ010000346.1 GCA_028283985.1 Rhodothermales bacterium
TTCATAGATGGCCCGAGGCGATACATGGAGCAGGGTGGAGTGTGAAGCGATCGTTGCCGATTATATCGATATGTTGTCGCGCGAATGTCGTGGAGAGCCCTTCATTAAAGCGGAGCATCTTCGAGTACTGCAAGGGAAGCTGAATAACAGGTCTGAGGGGGCCATAGAATTTAAACATGGGAATATATCCGCGATCTTATTGGAGGAAGGTCACGTGTATATACGAGGTTATCGTCCCGCAAAAAATTATCAAAGAATGTTACGGGACGTGGTAATAGACAGGCTGGTCAAAGAAGAAAATAACCTGATTATCCAAGAAAATAAACTGAATCAGGAAAGGGGCATGTTATTTGACGGGTCGTCTTTTGAAGAGGTTCTTGTTGATCCTCCAGAGACGCCTCCAAGGAAAGAAATTGTATCGGGGCCTGCTCTCGGGTATACCGCTCGACCGCGCCGTATCGACTACGCCGCGCGGGAAGCGCGCAACAGACAACTCGGTGAACGAGGAGAGAAATTTGTGTTGGAATATGAAAAATTTCGTCTGAGACATCGTGGGCGCGACGATTTGCTTTCCGACGTAGAATGGACAAGCAAGGAGCATGGCGATGGTGTGGGGTATGACATCCGCTCGTTTGATGGTGAAACGGACAATGAACTGTTTATTGAGGTGAAAACCACCAATAGCGGTATGTATCAGCCATTTTTAATCACGCAGAACGAAGTTGATTTTTCGGAGAAACAAGAGTCGAAGTATGCATTGTATCGACTGTTTTCTTTTAGCCGCGATCCTCGTATGTTCTCGCTTCGGGGATGTATTAAGCAGCATGTTGCTCTTGCCCCACAGCTGTATAAGGCATCTGTGCAACAATAACCGTGCAGCGTCATGCAATCTGGCTACGCTTCAGGGGAGTGGATTTGGTTGCGTAGAGTTAGGGAACGGGCTAGGGCAAGCATATCCTCAACGGGTGTGGGCTTGCTCGCGGGCCAGATGTTCACCCCTGTCCATGTGGGGAGAATCTTGGCAGGGAAGTTGCCGATAATACCCAGTTCCGGGTTCTCGATTTTGACATTCACGACAGCCATGTGCCCCTCTTCCCAGTCGAGGCGGTCATAAGTCTCTTGGGTATTCTGGTAGTACCACTGCCTCACGGCGTCTTCTGCTGATCCGTTGAACGTAAACGGCTTGTCCGATCCCTTGTCAAACCCGATTGGGCTGTCAATGGGGGTAATGGTGTATGTGTTTGTTTTTCCGCTATTTATAAAGTAGGCCATCTTCGTGCAGCCCGTAACTGGCTTCCCGTTGCCTAAACCGCCTCGAATTCGAGGGACGAAGGGTCAAATTCGGTGGTGCGCTGCGAGAGATGAAGTATTTCCACGCCCACCACTTCGTTCGATTCATTGTAATCAAGCACCACACCTGGCGAGACTTCCTCCGACTCGGTGATTAGCGAAGCATCAAGGCGCAGGTAAAGCGCGTCGGCCTCTTTATCGACGTGTAATTTCATAGCCTGTTTCTCATGCTTCGGTCAAAAAATACACTCACCACCCTCCATGGCGTGACATGAGTGTTCACGGCTACACGCAGTATGCGGTTATCCTGTTCCGGGATGCGCCGAAAAAAACGTTCTACCTGGGCATCATTCGGATCAGGCACGCGCAGGGTCGGGCTGGTCACCACGCGTGCGACCCACTCCTCATGTATCCTTCGCTCCGCCATTACCTGAATCGCGTGCCTGGTAAATTCCAGTGTTGGGGATTGGGATGGCATGGTAACGCTAATTTACAGGATACCCGGCGTCTGCCATCAAAGGCGGTTCGGGTTGATTAGACAGATTTTCGCGGGAATTTAAGATGTACTATTACGACCTTGTTCCGCCCCAATCAACTCGACGATTCCCGGCTGCTCGAAGCGCGTCTTTCTCTCCCCCGGAACCTTTCTCGGCGCCGGGCTAAAACAAGATGCCCCCTCTTTTCCCTGTCACGCCGTTGCGGCAACCGCTGCTCATGCGCATTTCGTATTGTCTCCTGCAGGCGCTTCTGTCCGTGGCGATTGCAGGGGCAACACTCGCTCAGGATAGTGCCCAGGATAGCGCCTCGCTCAGCGGATATGTCCGCGACGCCACGTCCGGGGAAACCCTGCTTTTGGCGAATGTGCGGGTGGAGGGCACGTTGATCGGCGCCGCCACCAACAACTCGGGATACTATACGGTAACGAACATTCCTCAGGGCGCCTTGACGGTTGCGGTGTCCTACATCGGGTATCGCACGGAACGCGTCGAGCTCGAACTGGCCCCGGGCGAGCAGCGCCGGCTGGATATCGAACTGCTTCCGGAAGAGCAAGACATAGAGGAAATCACGGTCACCGGGGAGCGGGAAGAACTGTACGAAGCCCGCAAGGTCGGCGTGCAGCAGCTCCAGACGCAGCTCATCAAGTCGCTCCCGGCGCTCCTGCAGCCGGATGTCTTCCGATCCCTGCAACTGCTGCCCGGCGTGAAGGCGGCTTCGGATTATTCCAGCGGTCTCTATATCCGGGGCGGCGGTCCGGACCAGACGCTCATTCTGCTCGACCGCACCACCATCTACAACCCGTC
>JANQSQ010000348.1 GCA_028283985.1 Rhodothermales bacterium
CGGTGTTGTCAGCATACTCGTAGTAAGGGTGCTAAACCGCCTCAAGGGTTAACCTTATGCAGGGTGGATGAGCGGCCTGCAGCCTCTTGCAGCCGCTCACCCGCCTGGAGAACCGGCTCCATTCCGTTCACCATCCTGCTGATGGTCCGCACAGCGTTGCCGAAAGGATGGTAAAAAGTATCCGCGAAGACGATTCCGGACATCCCGGTCTCGATGCGGAAAGGAGAGTTTTTGCCCGAAGCGGCGAAAATTCTCGTGCTATCGTTTTTCCTGTACATTCATCTCTTTTCTCCCGAAACCGGCGATCTGCTGACAAAAGATCATGTCAGTATCGAGCCGTTTGGTAAACGAATCCCGGGAGAAACGCGGTCGCAAACCCATCTGCGAGCAACACTTGCATCGGCGCCGCATGGCGCGGCGCATTGCACGTGGGAGTTAGACGGACTTTTTTGGGATCTACCCGGTGATAATATGGATCCCGTGCTTGCCGGGCTCGTTAGCATTCGCGATCTGTGCCGCTACGTTGTCAGGAACCAAGCCCGTGCCCGAAATCGACTTTCTCAAGGATTTGGTCATTGTGCTGGGAGCGGCGATTGTGGTCGTGACGGCCCTGCGCCGCGCAGGAGTCCCGTCGATTGCCGGGTTTATTTTAACGGGCGCGCTGGTCGGACCTACGGCACTGGGTCTCGTCGACGATACGCATCAGGTTGAAGTCCTGGCTGAAATCGGTATCGTCCTTCTGCTTTTCGGCATCGGTCTGGAGCTCTCCCTGGATCGGCTGCGGCGTTTCTGGAGAGCCGTACTGCTGGGTGGGGGCATTCAGGTAACGCTCACGGTGGCATGCACCGCCGTCGTGGCCAACTGGTTCGGTCTGGCGCCGGGACCTGCGATATTTCTCGGCTGCGTCGTCGCCATATCCAGTACCGCCGTGGTCCTGCGCGGTCTCTCCACACGAGGCGAACTGGAAGCGCCTCACGGGAGGCTGGCCGTCGGCATGCTTGTCTTTCAGGACTTGTGCGTGGTTCCGATGATCCTGGCCGTGCCGATTCTGGCCGGAGGAGGCGGAACCGTCCGGGAAATCCTGCTTGCGGCCGGCACGGCGCTGGCTATTCTCGCGGGCGTGCTGGTCGCAGCCCGTTATCTGGTCCCCCGTTTGCTTGCATTCGTGGCCAGAACAAGGCAGCGGGATATCTTTATTCTTGCGGTATTTCTCGTCTGCTTCGGTATCGCATGGGCGCTTTCTTTAGCGGGAATCTCTCTGGCCCTCGGTGCATTTCTGGCAGGACTGATCGTTGCCGGAAGCGAGTTTCGCCACCAGGCGATGTCGGACCTTATCCCTGCGCGCGAAGTGTTCGCCAGCCTCTTTTTCGTTTCCGTGGGCATGCTGCTGGATGTTTCGGATGTGCTTGAACACCTGGCGTCAACCGTTGGGCTTCTCGGTATCATTCTCGCGGGTAAATTCGCGATCATTCTTGGAACCGCATTGATTCTCCGAATGCCCCTGCGCGTGGGAATCCTGTCGGCGGCCACCCTGTGCCAGATCGGCGAGTTCTCGTTCGTACTTTTGAATACCGCCTCGGACCTTGAGCTCCTTGACGCCACGCTATCCCACAATCTCCTGTTGGCGATCATTCTTTCCATGCTGCTTACGCCCGTGGGCGCCGCACTCGCTCCCAAACTGGCCCTGAGCGCGGCCCGCGTCCCATGGCTGAATCGGGTGCTGGACGCGGAGCCTCCCGGCGTCGACGTTCACGAACCGCACAGCGGTCACGTAATCATTGCCGGATATGGCTTGACGGGCCGGGAAGTCTGCCGGGCTGTCCGGGACACAGGGGTTCCCTCTATCGTTGTCGATGTAAACGCAGATAACGTCCGGGTGGCGAAATCTGCCGGAAACCGGGCAGTGCTGGGAGATATTACCCAACAGGAAGTGCTGAAGACACTTGGCTGTAAGGATGCCCGGCTGGTGGTAATAAGCATCAATGACGCCAGAGCCACCGAGCTTGCGGTCGGCGCCATTCGTAAAATAGCTCCCGACCTCACCATCATCGCACGCGCCTGGTATGACATAGATAAGAATTCGCTGTACGTCGCCGGCGCCACGGAGGTCATCACGGCGGAAAACACGGCGAGCGGCGTGATCGTCCGGTCGATGATTACAGCGCTGCATTCCGCAAAAACAGAAACGCAGAATACATCCCCCGTCCATTAACGTCCGATTTGGATGATTTCAGCAGTTGAAGCCCTGAAACGTCTGCGGGAAGGCAATCGTCGCTTCGTAGACGGCGTTGGGCATATCGAAGCACCCGCAAGCCGGGAAAAGCGGAATGATTTGCTCGCGGGTCAGGCGCCCTTCGCCGTGATTCTGGCATGCTCCGATTCCCGGGTGCCCGTGGAGCATATTTTCGATCAGGGCTTCGGAGACCTGTTCGTGATCCGCGTCGCCGGAAACATCGTTGCGCCGTCTCTGGCAGGCAGTGCGGAGTACGCGGCGCAGCAGCTCGGCACGCGGCTTCTCGTCGTGTTGGGCCACACCCGATGCGGCGCGGTCGGAGCAACGCTGGAAAGCCTCCGGCAACCCGGCGGCAAGCTATCGGAAAACATAGCGTCGATTGTCGATCAAATTCGTCCCGCGGTGGAGGACCTGTTGAAAACGGAACCTGAATGCGACCCGGATGCGTTGCTGCGCCAGGCAGTGCGGGCGAACGTGCGCAGGTCCGTGGACGCGCTTCGGCAGGGGTCGGAAATTCTCAGGCAGCTCATGGACCGGGACGGCCTGCGGATCGTCGGAGCGGAGTATTCTCTGGAATCCGGCGAGGTCGATTTCTTCGACGGCGCGCCAGGGCCTCGCCAACCGCTTCAAAAGAACAAGAACCGAAAAGAATTACGATGAACCTGGAATTCAAAACCGGACAGATCGACGCGCAATCCATTCTCGGCATCCGTACTACGACCACAATGGACAGGCTCGCCGAAATGATGGGCCCGCTGTTCGGAGAGATATACGGATACATTCAACAAAGTGGTCAGCAGCCGGCCGGCATGCCCCTGGCCATCTACCACTCGATGGAGGGTAACACTGTCGATCTCGAATGCGCCATGCCCGTCTCGTCGCCGATGGAGGGCACGGACCGCATCCGGGCCGGAGAACTTCCTGCCGGAACCATGGCGATGGTGACCCACATGGGACCCTACGACAACCTCGGCGAAACGTGGAACGCGCTGGCGCAATGGATCGAGTCGAACGATCTCCAGCCCGCGCATGCGCCCTGGGAAGTGTACGTCACCGATCCCGGCGCCGAGCCGGACCCGTCCAAATGGCGCACCGACATTTTCTTTCCCGTGCGGGCTTGCTCGTGAATTCAAGGAATACCGGTCGTACACATGTCGTCGTGTATGGATGGCATGGGGTCATTGGCAAAAGACACGGGAAGTACCGCCCCATTGTCACTTCGCGAGGATCATGCGCCCTGACCGGACAAGCATGTCCGAAGCCGTCTGCGCCCTTACCTGATAGACGTATACGCCCGAGGGCAACGAGGATGCGTTCACTTCAAGCGAATGGTCCCAACCGCCCGATACGGACACGGGGTTTGTAACCATCACGTTCCTTCCCAACAGGTCAAAGACATGCACCGTCACTTCGGCCGCCGACGGCAGGTCAAAGACCACGCGCGTGGACGGATTGAACGGATTGGGATAGTTGCCGTGCAGGTGGAAAGTCGTTGGAATTTCCCCTTCGGCGTCGAACGCATGGGTCGTTATGCCCGATACGTCCCACAGATTAATGAAACAATCCCAGGCCCCTGACGCCAGCATGTTTCCATCGGGGGAAAAGGCTACCGAAGCGACCCAATACCTGTGCCCCCTGAACGTTTTGATATGGGATGCCGTAGCCACATCCCACAGCCTGACGGTCCCGTCATCGGACCCGGACGCCACAATGCCGCCATCGGGCGAAAAAGCTACCGAATTGACCCACGCGGTATGCCCCGAGAGCGTTCTGGAAGATCCCGTAGCCACATCCCACAGCCTGACGGTTCCGTCATCGGACCCGGACGCCACGGTACTGCTATCGGGCGAAAAGGCCACCGAATTGACGCTCCCGGTATGCCCCGAGAGCGTTCTGGAGGAGCCCGCGGCCACATCCCACAACCTGACGGTATCGTCATAGGAAGCGGACGCCACGATGCCGCCATCGGGCGAAAAGGCTACCGAACTGACCCACGCGGCATGCCCCGATAGTGTTGTGGAGGATCCCGTAGCCACATCCCACAACCTGACGGTCCGGTCTCCGGACGCGGACGCCAGGATACTGCCATCGGGCGAAAAAGCTACCGAAAGAACATTCCGGGTATGTCCCACGAGCGTTGCGGTGGTAGA
>JANQSQ010000376.1 GCA_028283985.1 Rhodothermales bacterium
ATCATACCCGCCATACTCTGGATGGGCTCAAGGCGCACCGCCGCAATATCATCATGTGCTTCAAACGCTTCCTCGACAGCAGCGGCATCCCCGAAAGGCACGAACGTGGCGGCCGCCAGCACATTCCGGTACGGCGCCCGGTACGCATCTTTCCATGTGGCGGCGAGGCAGCCGAGCGTGCGTCCGTGAAACCCGCCCTCCATAGCCAGAATGCGCGGCCGTCCGGTATGCTTGCGCGCCAGTTTAAGCGCCGTTTCGTTTGCCTCGGCGCCCGAATTGCAAAAGAACACATGCCGGAGTCCTTCCGGGGCGAGTGTCCCGAGACGCTCAAGCGCGCGGGCTCGCGTATCGTTGTATACGGTATTGGAATAAAAGAGGAGCTGTTGGGCTTGCGCCCGGATCGCTTCCACCACCCGGGTGGGACTATGCCCCAGCAGCGCCACGCAGTGCCCCCCGTAAAGGTCCAGATATTTTCGCCCGTCGGTATCCCATACGTAGCTGCCCTCGCCCCGGGTGAGCACCATGGGCATGCGGGCGTACGTGGGGATCTGATAGAGGTTTTCGAGTGTGATGGCTTCCTGTGTAGTCATGGTATAGGGCGCGCGTTCAAAATGGCGCCTTTAGGGCGGGAAGAAGACCTGCCGTTTCAGGCAGGCCAAGAAGAAGGTTGAGATTCTGGATGGCTTGCCCGGAAGCCCCCTTGATCAGATTGTCTTCCGCAAAACCGACCAACAGGTGGCCGTCCCGGACGATCCATCCGATGTCACAGAAAGGGGAATGTACCGCAAACCGAAGTTCCGGGAGTCCATCCGTATAGAGCCGGACAAACGGACAGTCCGCATAGGCTTTCGTATACCATTGTTCCACATCGGACGCTGCGGCGCCTGCAGGCAGCGGAATATCCGCTACACCCCAGATACCGCGTGTCCAGGGGCCGGAAACCGGCACGAAACGGATTTCCGTATCCGGTCCCAGCACCTGCTTTATTTCGGGGAGGTGCTGGTGATTCAGTGCTTTGTAAGCCCGCACATTTCCGTCCCGGGTCGGGAAATGCGTAGTGGTTTTGGGGCGTGCTCCCGAACCCGAAGCGCCTGTCCAGGCGGTTACAAAGGCATCTACGGTTTCCATATGCTGCGTAACCGGCCACAGCGCCAGACTGATGCCTGTCGCGAAACAACCCGGATTCGCAATACGCTTTGTTCCCGGGGGGTATGGTGCGCAAATCTCCGGCAGGCCATATACAAATGACGGCAGCAGGTCGGGCGCCGGATGTGCGAAATCAAACCATGTTTTGTACAGGGAGGCGCTCCCGAGCCGAAAATCTGCGCTCAGATCAATAAGTATCCCGTCGAATCCGTCCGCGAATACCTTTGCTGCGAGGCCGGCGCTTTTTCCGTGCTCGGCAGCGATGAAGATAATGTCCGTCTCAGCGGGGTCGAACTCGTCCGGATCACTGAAGATCAGATCCAGTTGTCCGCGCAGATGCGGGTGAGCGGACCATACCGGTTTCCCGGTGTATGCCCGACTGGTAACGGTGGTAAGCCGGGCCTCCGGGTGGGTAAGAAGCAGGCGGATCAATTCGCCGCCTGTGTATCCTGCTCCGTGAAGCAGAGCTATCCGGTTATTCATGGCAGCATGCAAAGAGTGCGTGTGTCAGGCAGGCGATTCTTCCGGCGCGTTTTCCGCATTGCGGCGTGCTCTATGCGCCAATAGAGCCTGCACGCCGTAAATCTGCGTAAAGCCTTCGGCGTCTCGCCCATCCCACAATGCGTTGGTTTCCCCATAGACAGCCACGCGGGGGTCGAACATCGAATAAGGACTTTCGCAGCCCAGCACCTCGATACATCCCTGACGGGCTTTTACCCGTACCGTACCGGTGACGGCAGTCTGCGATGAATCAATGAGGGCTTCAATATCCCGCATTACCGGGTCGAAATACTGCCCTTCGTGCAGCATCTGTCCATAGTAGTCCGCCAGATGATCCTTTTGAAAACGCTGCCGGTTCGTAAGTACGATCTTTTCCAGTTCGCGATGCGCAGAGAGCAGGATGGCCGGGGCCGGCGCCTCGAAAGCCACGCGTCCTTTGACCCCAAGAATCGTATCGCCGACATGCATGCCTCTCCCGACGCCGTGTGCAGCTCCCTCGGTATTGAGGGTTTCAATAAGGATCACTGGATCGAGAAGCGATCCGTTGATGGAAACGGGAAGACCTTCCTCGAAGCCAATCACCCATTCCTGTCCTGCGTCGGGCGCGCTGGCGGGCGCTACCGTATCGACCCATCCTTCTTCGGGGAGCGGGTTGGCGGAGGTGAGGGTTTCGCCTCCTCCGATCGTGGTGCCCCAAAGGCCCCGGTTGATGGACCACACCGTGGTTTTGCGGGGTATGTCGAAACCGCGTTTCTGCAAAAAGGCTGTGGTTTTCTCGCGACTCAGTCCCAGTGAGCGGATCGGGGTCAGGATGTCCATGTCGTCCGCCAGCAGGCGCACGGCGACATCGAAGCGAACCTGGTCGTTTCCGGCGCCGGTCGATCCGTGGGCAATAGCCCGTGCGCCGGTTTTCTGCGCCGCATGTACCACCATGCGGGCCTGCGTTACCCGTTCCGGTCCGACACACAACGGGTATACGCCGCCGCGCAGGACGTTCCCCTTGATCAGGTAACTCAGGTGATCGTCAAAGAGGGCCTTGCGTGCATCCACGAGGATATGCCGGGCGGCGCCAAGCGCCAAGGCGCGCGCCTCGAGGCCTTGCGCCTCTTTCTCCGAGAGCCCTCCTGTATTGACCGTAACCGTATATATCGGCTCGTCGAAGGTTTCGGCGAGATAAGGCACGCAAAAAGACGTATCGAGGCCGCCGCTAAAAGCAAGTACTATGGCCATCGTTATCGTGTAGGGAGGGCTAGAAAATTGTGCGGTTGGACAACGGTAGGCCCGCGCGGTACAAAAAAAGCGCTGACCCAAGTGAATCAGCGCTGTGCAGGCAATCTGGGCGGGGGTAATTCCCACCGGAAGTTATGGCGAAGCGCTTCTCCACGCAAAAAGCAAGCATCCTCGTCGCAGGCGCGACGGGAACGCAACGAAACGACGGGTATGTGTGCAAGATGCATGCATGGAGCCGGTCAGGCGCTACAGCCATTTACTGCAGTAAGGGTGCATAATAACTTTCGCTGGTACCCCTGTCAAGGGGAGAAGGTTTCCGGGACAGGATTCCCTCTCCGGATATTGCAGGGAACACTCCGGAAAGATGCATGGCGTGCTGTCGGATGAAACCTTTGCTAACAGACCCTAACGGTACGTTCCCTGCGCAGCAGCCAGTGTGTTCCTGAGCAGCATGGCAATGGTCATGGGACCTACTCCTCCGGGC
>JANQSQ010000396.1 GCA_028283985.1 Rhodothermales bacterium
GAGAACGAGCCCTCCGCAATGGCCGGAGAGCCGGGCGCTACGGGCACGCCTGCCTGCTGCATCAGGGCCCGCGCCTTCGTCTTGTCCCCCATATTGCGAATGGCCTCCGGAGGCGGCCCGATAAACGTGACCCCCGCCTCGGCGCACGTTTCGGCGAAAGCGGCATTCTCCGACAGGAATCCGTATCCGGGATGAATAGCGTCGGCTCCGCAGCGGCGTGCCGTATCGATGATCTTCGAGGCGTCAAGATAGGACTGCGCGGCAGGAGCAGGCCCGATCGGGAAGGCTTCGTCGGCAAAGCGGACGTGGAACGCGCTGCGATCCGCCTCGCTGAAAACGGCCACGGTCGATATGCCCAGTTCCCGGCACGTTCGGAAGATGCGCACGGCAATCTCGCCCCGGTTGGCGACCAGAATTTTGCGGATCGGTTTCCGGCTCATGCCCCGTTTTCTTCCCGCTGCCGTGCGGTCACGCTGTTCTTGATGTCCGTCAGATACTGCCAGGCGGCAGCGCGGTCCTCCGGCAGCTCCCCGGAAAAAACGACCTCCTTGATCGCGCCGATGGCCGCGTTTTCCGGTCCTTCGAGTTGCGCGATAAACTCCTCGAAGAGAGCGCCGCGCCGCAGCGCGTCGTCCTTGATTTTCATCATGAGCTGGAACGCGGCGTCGTGTTCGTTGAGGATGTCTCCCTCCAGAATCGCCTCCCGGATCGTTTCCTTGACGATGCCGACCACCACGGACTCTCCGATGCCCAGGGTCTGCATGATCTCGCGTCCATCCACAGGGGGGCGAAAATTACGAAGGCGATCCTTTTCCTCGACCTTCCGCATTTTATCCTCGACGTGATCGAATGCCGCGAGATAGCGGCGTACACGCTTTGGATTCTTCGACGTAATGTCCGCCCGAACCAGCGTCATCAGATCGTCGATATCGTCTCCTGCTTCGAAAAGAAGCCGCCGTACGGCGGAATCGGTGACTTCCTCGTCCACAAGGGATACGGGCCGGTGGTGCAGCCGGATGAGTTTCTGCACGTATTTTACCGGATCGCCGGAGGGAAGCCGGCGCTTTTTGAAGATGCCGGGAATCATTCTCGCTCCGACCTCTTCATGCCCGTGAAAGGTCCATCCGGCGGTGGACGAAAATCGTTTGGCGCGCGGCTTGCCGATGTCGTGCAGAAGCGCTGCCCAGCGCAGATAGCACGTCTCCTCGCCGCTCCGGTTCGCCGTCATCGCCGAGAGGTTATCGAGGACTTGCAGCGTATGGAAGAAGTTGTCTTTGTGGCGATGTCCGTCCACGGTTTCTACACCATGCAGCGCAGCGAGCTCCGGCAGAATGTGCTTCAGCAGGCCGGCATTGAAAAGAATCCGGAACCCCAGCGAAGGACATGCGGCGCAGATGATCTTCTGCAGTTCGTCCGTAATGCGTTCCCCGCTCACGATGGCGATACGTCCGGCCTGCCGCTTCATGGCACGCAGCGCCTCCGCCTCGATCCGGAACTGCAGTCGGGTGGCAAATCGTGCGGCCCGGATCATCCGGAGCGGATCGTCTTCGAACGTAGTGCCGGGGTCGAGAGGGGTTTTCAGCACCCCTTCGGACAAGGCAGCCAGCCCGTCGAACGGATCTTCCAGCATCCCGAAACGATCCGGGTTCATGGCGGCCGCCATCGCGTTTATCGTGAAGTCGCGCCGCCGCAGATCGTCCAGCAGGGAGCCGTCTTCGACCACAGGCTTTCTCGATTCGCGGTGGTAGCTCTCTTTCCGTGCTGCCACGAATTCCAGGGAAAGCGTCTTTCGGTCACCGGATTTTCCATGCATTTCGGGCCGGGGTACGCGGATGGCGGCGGTTCCGTACGTCTTGTACACATGCACGGTGCGTCCGCCGAGTTCTTTGGCAAGCGCTTTGGCGAGGCGGATGCCGCTGCCGGGTCCAACCGATACGAAATCCAGTTCCGGGACGGACCTGTCCAGGAGAATGTCCCGTACGGCTCCTCCCACCAGCCATACGTCGACGCCCTCTCTGTCGGCAACCTGTCCGACCCTGTGCAACAAAGAGGCGAAGGGACCGGCGCGCAACGTGTCGGCCAGGCCGGATGCTATGTCCTTTCGGGGGTTCAGAGGAGTATTCGTGGTAAACCGGTGATCAAAAGCCCAGCACGCCGTAGTTGCCCTCCAGGATCAGGCGCACGGAGACGTACAATCCCAACAACGGGCATATCACCCAGGGGGCGTTCGTGGCGCCCACGTAGGTGTAAAACTCGCCCCTGGTGATCCGGGTGCGGCCCCCGGTCATGAAGAAACTGACCCAGTAAAGCGACGACAAGTACGTCCACTGCCAGAACAGCATGGCGCCGATAATGCCGGCAACGACAGCCGGCAGGAAACCGGCCGTATAGGCTGCGTAAAGGATCAGTGTCGGAACCGGCGTAACAAAACCGTTGCCGATATCGACGTTGAAACCGAACGTGCGCCGATCCGAATAGGCCGGGTCGATCGTCGAGTACGCTGCCCAGACATCCGCCCACACCGTCGGGGACAATATCCGTCTCCCCGGCACGCGGGTGGATAGAAACTCAGGGGCCGGTATTCGGCCGGTCTCCCGTTGTCGTCCGCGCCAATACCCGGTGCGCTTCTCGATATAGTCCCGTCGGAGGAAGAGACACATCTCCCAGTAGCAAATCAGCAGATTGGTGGAGAAAAACAGACTGAAGAGCCCATGGATGGCGTTGAGATTCCCGTGGAGGTAGTAACGGCCGCCCATGCCGAGAAGCGTTAAAAGGGCGATCACCAGGACCGCAAACAGCCAGGCCGGTATGCCCGAACCGCTTTTGCGCGCGCTTTGGTCCGGAACGGGTCGATCGGGTTTGTACTCACCCATGGCTGTGACGATTAATCGGTTCGGTAAGGCTATGTTTGTGGAGCCAGCGGTCGGTCTTATAGCGGCGTCGCGAAGCCTTGATCCCGTTGTGTCTGTGCGGGAGGCTTTCTTTGGCGCATGGCTTACCAGTTTTGCGTAACGATGTCGTAAGAGCATTGCCGCACGGTCTCGTTTGGCCACAGGACCTGCGATGTTACAGAAAGCCGAGAAAAATCCCAGATTTTTTACAAGTTGCCCCTTGATTCCTGCACCTTAATTATGGTACACTACGTATACTGTTATCCGCCGGATGTGGCGCATGGCTATGCAGGTCCACGAGTACAAGTCATGCCGCCGGGACTTTTCGTGCCGATTGAGGATAGACCGTGTAGAGCCGATGATTTCCCTGCAAACCGACGCCCCCCAATTCCATTGCCACAGCAGTGAGCGGATGCCGGAACTGGAGGAAGGATCTGTTGCATTGACCGTTACCTCACCACCGTACTGGAACGCCATTGACTACGATCTCCATGCCAATGGCAAGGGGGAGGCTTGGTACCGCACGCGCAAATACAGCAAGGGGTTTGAAGACTACGACAGTTATCTAGATCTTCTGGTCGAAATTTTTCGCGAGGTGTATCGCGTCACCCAGCCAGGTGGATTTTGCGCTGTGGTGATCGGGACTGTGCTTATGGATGGGCGCCATATTCCGGTGCCCTTCGATTTGACCGCTCGCATGGTAAAGTCCGGCTGGGAATTTCACCAGGATATCATCTGGCACAAGACCACCGCCGGAGTAAGGCGGGCTGGCGTAGCGATCCAAAAACCGTATCCCGGTTACTTTTATCCGAACATAATGACCGAGTACATTCTGCTTTTCAGGAAGCCCGGTCCCCGGATTTATCGTCAGACGAATGACAACAAGGAAGCGAGCCGGTTTGAGATAGACGATGTGTTCAAGATGGATACCGCCAACAACATCTGGCATATTGCACCTGTGCCGCCGGGCTTGATCGATCACCCCTGCCCTTTTCCCGAAGAAATTCCTTGGCGCCTTGTCAAGATGTACTCGTATTCAGGCGATATCGTTCTGGATCCGTTCGTCGGTTCCGGTCAAACCACCAAGGTTGCCGCAGCGTTGGGGCGCCATCCTGTCGGCTACGATACCGAGGCAGGGTATGTGCAATGCGCCAGAGAGCGCTTGCGGGAACCCTTGCGCTTGCGGCAGAAACAATTGATTGCCAGATTCGAGAAAATCTCCTTCGATCCGTCCGGCGACTCTGTCACACTATTTGATCCTGTTGATCCTGCAAAGTAACGGCGCCCCTCGTTGTGGTTACAGGAAATCCCGTAACCGCTTAAACACGGGTTGTCCTGCCGTAGTGCGTTGCAGGATTTCCGTGGCCACCGCCTCACTGGCTGCGCGGCGCTGTGAGGTGTCCTGTCCTTTGGCCGGTACGCTGCATGGCAGCAACCATTGAGGTTGTGCATCGTGCAAAGCGTCCAGTGGTCGACGTGACAAAATCACTGCATCTCCGCTGGTTTTCGCTTCGTCAAGTAACAGGATAGGGTCGGCATATCCGATTCCTCTGTTCGCGATAACAAAAATCGTTGCCGCTTGCCACATTGTATCGGAAGAGTCCCCCAATGTATTAATGAGGCGAATAGCATCTTTTTTTCCGGTAAAAGATGCCTTGACCGACAATTGATGGTCGCCCACTACAATGTCCTCCTCACTCAGGTTGAGCCCCCTGGATCGCGCTTCGGAAATGCCTGTACATCGCATCGTGGCCGCCAATATCCGCTCTGTGGCGCCACCCGCAATAAACCGGTTTTCCCGGATGCTGGTGTCGTATTCGCTAATCAACAAGGCCAGC
>JANQSQ010000641.1 GCA_028283985.1 Rhodothermales bacterium
CCCCCGACTTCGAAGGGCGGATCCGCCGATCCGAGCTCCTTCATTATCGAGTAGGTAAGCGCCATAATGTTGCCTTGTGGTGCGTGGAAAACGAAAAGAAAGCGGTTACGGAAGCCGGACAGGCGCCGATGTGTCCTCTGCGCGCTGCTTCGAGCAGCGTCTCGCGCCCGCAGAATACACCGTTAGGCGTGCAATTGTCAAGCGAGCAGGCAGCGTGCTGCCGGTAAGATAAAGGATACTCTGATCAAAACCGCTTCGATCAGCGCTTCGCGTTCGCAAGTACAGGATATCATGATTGATCGTTGAAATCAGCGGGAAACATTGCGGATTCGGGCATCGCGGACGTGAAACGCCCTTCGGGAGGCAGAGAGGGGTGTTCCACCCCTACCGATACAACCCCCGCTCCGCTATGATCTCAAGCACCGCCGGGGGCGCCATGTCCCGGACGGACCGCCCGGTCCGGATGCGTTCCCGTATGTCCGTACCGGACAGCTCGATCAGAGGCGTGTCGGCAAATTCCACATATTTCCCGAACCCTTCCGGAACCGCCGCCTGCTCGTACCCCGCGCGCGGAAACACGATGAGCGGCGCGCGGCGGACGATCTCTTCCGGCTCGCGCCACCGGGAAAATCCGGACAGTTGATCGCTGCCTGCCATCAGGCGAAAGGCCGCGCCGGGATACGCCTGCTGTAACCTTCGCAGCGTTTCCACCGTATACGAGGTCCCCCCCTGTCGTGTCTCGATTTCCGAAACCGAAAAAGCGGCATTCCCTGCCGTAGCCGCGCGAACCATTGCAAGGCGGTCCGCTGCATCGGCCAGTTCTTCTCCGGTCTTGAAAGGAGAACGGCTGTTCGGAATCCAGAGCACGCGATCCAGGCCGAATCGCTCGCACACCATCTCCGCCAGACGAAGATGCCCCATGTGCGGCGGATTGAAGGTCCCCCCGAAAACACCGATGCGCAGCACGCTTTCCGTTGCGGGTCCGGCCATGTAGCGCTGATCGAAGCGATTTTGATCAGACTATCCTTAATTGCTACTTGCAAGTTCGGCAAGCCGCCCGGAAACCTCGTCGTACAGCGCCTCCGCTTCCTTCGCAAGCGGACTGTCGCGGAAAAGCTCGATGAGGCGGGTATAATTGTCGATCGCCAACTGGAGCCGCTCCGGCTGACGCGACTCGATACTCAAATCGGCGAAAGCCAGATACGAGCGCATCGCGCCCAGCAACGCATCGTCGGCCCACCGGGTATCCGGATACGTATCGAAGACCCGCACATACGAAAGCGCCGCCGCCTCATAGATGCCCCGGCGCTCGTACAAGCCCGCCGACTCGTATCCCTTCTGCGCCAGTTTCTCCCGCAAGGTCCTCAGGTGATCTTCCGCCTCTTCCTTCAAATCGGAATCGGGAAACTGATCCAGGAACAGTTGCAGGTACGTGATCGCCTGGCGGGTATTGGTTTGATCGAGGGCGTACTGCGGAGAAAGATGATAGTACGATACAGCCCGCTCGAACGCGGCCGCCTCCACATTCTCGTGGGTCCGATAGGTGTTCACGAACCGCGAATATTCGGAAGCAGCCAGAATATAATCGCGGCTTTCGAAATGGGCCCGCGCAAGGTGAAGTTGCGCATCGGCAGCCACCTCGGAGGTCCGCCCGTAATCGAAAACGCCCTGGAAAAACGGAACGGAGCGATCGTATCTGCCTTCCTCAAACAGGCGCAAGCCCTTGGTATAGGCGTCTTCCGGGGAATCGTACCGGACGCGCCCGGCGCCGGCGCACGCAGACAGCGCAATCGCTGCAAGCAACAATACCACAGGAAGAAACGAACGCAAGGACCAGGACATAACCAGCGGCGTGAATACGTACCCAGAAAACAAGGAAAGCGCGCGAAACGCGCCGGGAAAGAAAAGACTGAAAATATGTACCTCCGCCTGCCCTTCCTGTTCCTGCCATCCGGCGCACAGCGTACTGCGGCGTTTCTTCCGGCGCCTACCGCAGCCGCCGCACCATCCCGTCCTGATACCTGAACCAGAACATAGCCGCGTTCACGTTGCCCCCCTCGAAGTCGATGCGCGTACCCAGCCCCTCCCGGAGCGGCGCCGTACGCACGCGATCCGCCAGCGCTTCCCCGGAATCATCTACGAGAAGCGGGAGCAGAAAACGGGCCACATCGTACCCGGTGATCGCAAGGCGCCCTTCCGGCTCCGCATTCGAGAGTTCGCGGTACCGCGCCGCGAATGCCTGCACGGAAGGATCATCGGCCTCTACGTAAAAATCGTCGGCGTAGGTCGCGGCGTACCGGGAAGCCCGCATCGCATTCGGAGCAAGCCGCCAATCCCCGTTTCCGAGTACGCGGATCCGCTCGCCGAGACGCATACTTTCGAAACTTCCCATCGCTGCATCGATGCGGGCCACGCTCTCCCCCGACACGATCGGCATGTAGACGGCGTCCGCTCTGAGAATCGTGTCCCGGGACAGCGTTTCGGACAAACGGCTCCAGGCTGTTTGCGAAGCCAGCAGGGTATCGTACCGTACGGTCCTTCCCTCCAGCGCCGCCTCCTCGAGGAATCCCTGCGCCATGCGTTCGCTGACGCCGTCGCGGTCCCATTCGGCAATCACCCCGAAATCGTCCAGCCGCAGGCTCCTTGCGGCAAAGCGCGCCATGAGCCGCCCGCGCATGACGATC
>JANQSQ010000457.1 GCA_028283985.1 Rhodothermales bacterium
CGCCAGCAGCCCGGCTATGGCTTCATGGGCGGCATTCACACAGTCAATAACCTGTTCGAAGATCGTCCCCGGGGCGGGGGCGGCTACGGAATGCGCCTCAAGCAGGATTACCGGGATTTGTACGGCTCCGTAGTGGGTTTCTCTGCCCGCGGCGAGATGATCGCGCGGTACGAAAACCATTGCGAAATAGACCCTGATGTGGTGGACAAGTACGGCATCCCCGTGCTTCGTTTCCATGTGCGCTGGAGCGACGAAGAGTATCTCCAGATTAAACATGCCCAGGAGGCGAGCCGCAGCCTTGTGGAAGCGATGGGGGGTGAAGTGCTGACGCCCATGCCTTCGAAGGAAGAGGGGTACGGCATTCTGGCTCCGGGGCAGATCATCCATGAAGTGGGTACGGTGCGTATGGGAGACGATCCGGCACAGGCTCCGCTCAATGCATGGTGTCAGGCGCACGATGCACGGAACGTCTTTGTAACGGATGGGGCGCCGTTCGTATCACAGGCGCACAAAAACACGACATGGACCATTCTGGCGCTGGCATGGCGCACGGCGGATCATATTGTCGAACTCCGCAACGCAGGCGCTTTGTAACTCAGAACCATCCTGGATTTATTGTTATTGACCCGATAGAAGTTGTCCTATGGATCGCCGCGAATCTCTTAAATTGCTGGCCCTGGCCCTGTCGGCCACCGCGCCTGGCGTACTGACGGCGGCCGGATGCCGGTGGACCGCTTCCGATGCCGAACGTGCCGCTCGAGAGTCCGAAGAGGCCCGTGCGCGCGGGGATTTTTCCTTGCAGTTTTTTACGGACGAGGAGTACGAGACGGTGCGTATTCTTTCGGACATGATTATTCCGGCGGACGACCGTTCGGGTAGTGCGACGGATGTGGGCGTGCCGGAATTCATGGACTTTATTGTGACGGATATGCCGGATATGCCGGATATGCAGGACCCCATGCGCCAGGGGTTGGTCTGGCTGGATTCCTGGTCCCGGGAGCAGTTCGGGGCGTCGTTTGCGGCGTGTTCCGATTCCGAGCGCGTTGATCTGGTCGATGCGATCGCCTGGCCCGAAGATGCCGACCCGGCGCTTCAGGATGGCGTAAATTTTTTCAACTTATTCCGCGATCTGACGGCTTCGGGATTCTGGACGACGGAAGCGGGGATGGCCGATTTGGGCTATATGGGGAACGTGTTTGTGGCCGAATGGACGGGCGCCCCGAAATCAGAGATTGAAAGGCTGGGGCTGTCGGAAGCGCCCTGGGAGACATTGTGACGAGGCCGGCAGAGGATATGAGAAAGCCGGATGACTTCCGGACCATTTGATCACGTTTTTTGAACATAGTCTTAACAGGCCCCAAATCCATACAACTATGCAACGACGTCGTTTTCTGCGTTCTTTTGCGGCTGCTTCGGCAGCTCTTCCCCTGGTCCATACGGGCCTTGCAGCCGGTTTCTCCGAGGGAGGTGAATATTCCGGTTTCTCCGGAAACCGCCCTGAATTCACGCTCGACTATGCACCGCATTTCGGCATGTTCACGCACCATGCAGGGGACGACCTGCTCGATCAGCTTCGTTTTATGGCGGAGATGGGGTTCCGGTCGATGGAAGACAATGGCATGGCGGGTCGCCCCCCCGAGATGCAGGAGGCTATTGCGCAGGAAATGTCCCGGCTCAATATGCGAATGGGCGTGTTCGTTGCGCACAGGATCGATTGGCGGGAGGCCAATCTGGCGAGCGGCGATCCGACCAGACGAGAGGAATTTCTGGATGATATTCGCGGGGCCGTGGAAGTGGCGAAGCGTGTCAACGCTACATGGATGACGGTAGTGCCCGGTCGGGTCGACCAGCGCCAGGAAATGGAATACCAGACCGTGCATGTGGTGGAATCGCTGAAGCGCGCGGCGGAGATTCTGGAGCCGCACGGCCTGGTTATGGTCCTGGAACCTCTGAACTGGTGGTCGAACCACCCGGGCATGTTTCTAAGCCGGGCGCCCCAGGCATACATGATCTGCAAGCATGTAGACAGCCCTGCCTGCAAGATACTCTTCGATATATACCATCAGCAGATCAGCGAGGGGAACCTGATCCCGAACATCGAAAAATCATGGGATGAGATCGGCTACTTCCAGATCGGCGACAATCCGGGCCGGAAGGAACCGACCACGGGCGAGATCAACTACCGAAACGTGTTCAAATACATCCACGAACGGGGGTATACGGACATTCTCGGGATGGAGCACGGGAATGCCGGATCCGGCAAGGAAGGGGAGCAGGCGCTGATCGATGCGTACGTTTCGGTGGATCCGTGAGGGGGTAACGGGTCGCGTTCACAACGTGGGTTTGATGGTTACGAGACCCACACGATTCGTACTGCTCTGGTGGATCAGTAGATTACCGTCCCGGGTTACCCACACGTTGCGT
>JANQSQ010000498.1 GCA_028283985.1 Rhodothermales bacterium
CCATTGGCCCGTGTCGCCCTTGTCCTGCCAACCAAGAAAGAGGGTTCGCTCGCTCATGGGTCCAGTTTCCTTAATTGTTCAAGGTTATAGCGCATCAACGCCAACGCGAATTTGCGGGCCGACGGCGACATCCAATCGGAAGCAATGGGGTCATGGGTGCAAAGAAATCTGTATCCGCAACCCTTTCCAAACGTTCCTGCAAACCCGCAGGCGCCTCATTCCTCCCCCCCTTCCGCATATCTCCGTACGCGGCGTTCGAGTTCCTCTTCGGCGTCGCGGCGCCGGAGTTCCTCCATGCGGCGGGCCACTTCCGCCTCGTATCCGATCTCCCCGGGTTCGTAAAAATACGTGCCCCGCATTTCGTCGGGCAGATACTGCTGAGGCACATAGTGCTCCTGGAACGCATGGGGGTACTTGTAGCCCTTCCCGTGACCGAGACCTTCCTTGTCCCGGCTGGCATCCTTCAGGTGATTCGGCACGTCGTCGGACCGTTCCTGCCGGACATGGGAAAGCGCGCTGAAATACGACATGGTGGAATTGCCCTTGGGGGCGGTAGCCAGATACAGGCAGCACTCCGATAACATGAATTGCCCTTCGGGCAGTCCCACATAGTCGAACCCATGCGCTGTGGCGGACACCATCCGGAGCGCGCGCGGATCCGCCAGCCCGATGTCCTCCGCCGCGAAGATGAACATGCGGCGAATGATGAAACGGGGATCTTCCCCGGCGTAAATCATTTTCGCCATCCAGTACAGGGCCGCATCGGGATCGGACCCCCGAAGGCTCTTGATGAATGCGCTGATCGTGTCGTAGTGTACGTCCCCCTCCTTGTCGTACAGCACGGCGCGCCGCTGGATGCTTTCCTCCGCCACGGCCAGATCGATCCGGATGGCGCCCGCATCGTCCGGATCGGTCGTCTCCACGGCCAGTTCCAGCGCATTCAGCACGGAGCGGGCATCGCCGTTGGCCGTGTCGATCAGATGCTCGAGGGCCTCCGGGTCGATCTGCACATCAATGCTGCCGTACCCGCGCTCCTCATCTCCGAGCGCATGGAGGGCGATCTGCCGCAGCGCCGGTTCTTCGAGCGTCCGCAACTCGAAGATGCGGGACCGGCTCACGAGCGCCTTGATGACCTCGAAATACGGGTTTTCCGTCGTGGCCCCGATCAGCACGACCGTGCCGTTCTCGACATGCGGCAGGAGCGCATCCTGTTGCGACTTGTTGAACCGGTGCACCTCGTCGATGAACAGAATGGTCCGCTGTTGATACTGCTCCAGCCGGGCCCGTGCATCCCCGATCGCCTCGCGAATGTCCTTGACCCCGGACAGCACCGCATTGAGCGAGGTGAAATGCGCCTCGGTGGTGTTGGCGATGATGCGGGCCAGCGTGGTCTTGCCGCTGCCCGGCGGGCCATAGAAGATTACGGACGTGATGCGATCCGCCTGGATGGCCCGGCGCAGGAGCCGGCCCGGCCCAAGGATGTGTTCCTGTCCGACGAATTCGTCCAGCGTGCGAGGGCGCATGCGGTCCGCCAGGGGGGCATTCTGCGCCAGATACCGGTGAGCGGCTTCCTTGAACAAGTCGGGCATGGGGTAAAGAAAAGGGCGGCGACGAGCAGATGGGAACGCGGATCAGGCGAACGCGGCCCCTTCGCCCAAGCCAATCTCTTTTAGAAAATGCTGGGCTTTTTCAAGACGCCCATTGTCCGATTTGACCGATTTACGCTGGTGGGTTTCTTCAACGGCCGCGCGTTCGTCGTATCCTTCTGCCCGGAAAAAAGCGACGGTCGCCGCAAGTTCGAGCACGATGTCGGAAACTTCCTTCATCTTGTCAAGCAACGCGCGCGCGGTCTCGGCGGACAATTTTCCGATGGCGCTGGGCAACTCGACGGGTCCGACAGTCCTAAAGACGGAATACCGAATACCATACCTGCCCAACCGCTCTTCGATCGTTATCCTTTTTTCAGCTCTGGCGTCCACCCAACCATCCGCGAGATCGAAAGAGTAGGGGCCGTAATGGTGATAGACGTATCGAAATCCGAAATCGGCTCCGCAACGGTCCAGCAGGTACGCCTGTTTCTGAAACCGCGTTCGCCCTACGATCTCGTCGCCGCACAGAGCGATCAACGCGATAACCACCTTTTCTGCTTCGGTTATTGGATGCTGTTTCATTGGATGGCCTCCAGGGTTTTTTGAAATTGTGCGATATCTTCCTGACCCGGTGCATAGACGCGCTGGATGGGCTTTGCGTCCCGAAAGGCCTGGACAACAAGCGACGCCTCGACAATGTCTTGGGGCTCGGTAGCGCCGTCGTCCGTCTTTACAAATACCTTGTTCAGCGCCGAAGTATCGTCGAAGTCATATCGCTTGTAAAGCGCAACCGATGCATCGTCGAAAAGGACATCCCCGGGTTTCCAGTGGCCGCTGCCTTGTAATGTACGGCGAAAGCGATTATACAAATTACCCTCCGGGAAATCCCTGTGTCCTACATCAAGACATTTGTACAAATCTCGGCGACACAGGCGACCCGCCAATTCGGAAATCTGCGGATGGCGCCTTAAGGATTCCAGAGTGGCGATTGCGGACCAGACCGCGACATCGTCAAGATCAAGGTATGCACCCGAATCGGGTCGCGCATTGCCGGGCGCAAGATAGCGAAAAACCGGATTGTCCTGTATCAAGGAGTCGTCAGCCAAGCGCTCCACGGCTCTTGTCAGCAGGACAGCGAGCATCTTCTCGGCAGCTCTGGTCGTTTTGTGCATATAGACCATCGTGTACATCCGAAAACGGGCTTCGAGATACTCTTCCGCCACTTGCAAGCCCTTGGGACCGAGATACAGGCAGGCCGCTTCTAAAAAATCGTTGTTTGACTTGATTGTGACGGAACCGACCTCAAGGCAGTCAAGCAACCAATCCATATCAAGGCGCGCGAATCTAACCCCGGTCATCAGGCGATCCCGCTGAAGATAGTCGAGTCGATCCGCATCGAACTGACTGGAGACGATGGTTGCATAAATATCCTTGGGGTCTTTGTCCTTCAAAAGCGCTGCGATTTGCTTGGGCAATTCCTCGTCCACCTCCCGGAGTACGTCGTTGACCTCCGTATCGTCTTGAAGAATGTTCGCGCCCCAATCCTCGTGACGCCCCGGTAATTGCAAATCACTCGCTACTTCCTCGAACACATGACTGAACGGCCCATGCCCTATATCGTGCAGCAAGGCAGCCAGCAGAACCACGCGAACCCGTTCCTTGTCAGGCTGCTCGTCCCGCTCCAGTTGCCTGCGCTCGACCACATCGGCGAGTCGCCGGGCAACATGATAGACGCCCACGCTGTGCGCAAAGCGGCTGTGCGTGGCGCCGGGAAAAACCAGATCGGAAAAGCCCAACTGGCGAATCCGGCGAAGCCGCTGAAACTCACGGGTATTCAACAGGCGCCATGCGATCTGATCGGTCTCGTTCTGAAACGGATCGCTCCCCCCGCCAAACACGATAAGACCGTGGACCGGATCGCGAACGCGCTGCACTTCCCTTTTCTTCACCTGCATTGCCCCTCGGCATAAAATTTACTTATGGATACTCCGATTAAGTCCGCAAATCCCATTATGCAATTTTT
>JANQSQ010000513.1 GCA_028283985.1 Rhodothermales bacterium
GGGTTCGTCGCTTGACGCCTGGTTCATGTTGAGTGTTGCCTGGGTAGCGATCGCTGTTGCGCTGGTTTTTGCCCATCGCATGCTCCTCCGGCGTTTTCACCGGCTGGCAACGCGTACAGCGACCATCATAGACGATCTGGTCGTAACGCTGCTGGAGCGTACGAAACTGTATTTCCTTGTTGCGCTCTCCCTGTACATAGCAGTGGGTGCGGTGACATTGTCCGAACAGGTGACGAGCTATATATCGCGGATCGCCTTCGTTTTTCTGCTCGTGCAGGTCGTGTTTTGGGGCAATGCCGCCATTACGGACTGGGTCCGGCTGTACAAGGAAAAGAAACTTGAGGAAGACGCCGGCGCCGTCACGTCCATGCAGGCCATCGGGTTTCTTGCCCGTCTGCTGCTTTATACGGCGCTTCTGCTGGTCGCGCTGGACAACTTCGGTATTGACGTCACGGCGCTTATCGCCGGACTCGGCATAGGTGGTATCGCCGTGGCGCTCGCCATGCAGAATATCCTCGGAGATTTGTTTGCTTCCCTCACTATCGTGCTCGATAAGCCATTCGAGGTAGGCGATTTTCTGATCGTGGGAGATACGCTGGGAACGGTGGAAAAAGTGGGGTTGAAAACGACGCGCCTGCGCAGTTTGTCCGGGGAGCAGATCGTGGTTGCAAACGGCGATCTGCTTGGCAGCCGGATACGCAACTACAAGCGGATGCAGGAACGGCGTATCCTCTTTTCGCTGGGGGTGGCCTACGACACGCCTGCGGAGAAACTCGAACGTATCCCGGCCATGGTGCAGGAAATCGTCGAGATGCAGGAGCATGCCCGGTTCGACCGGGCGCATTTTGCACGTTTCGGCGATTCCACACTCGATTTCGAGGTAGTGTATTACATGCGAACGCCTGACTACATGACCTTCATGGACATTCAGCAGGCGATCAATCTCGCGTTATTCCGCCGCTTCGAGGAAGAGGGAATTCAGTTCGCTTTTCCCACCCGTACGGTGCATGTCAGGCAGGAACAGGATACACCTGCCTTCTGATTATCGTCTGTGCATACGGCTTGCCGGACTGGATGGTCTCGTTTACTCCGGCCCACATTTCGCCCGACTCTCATCCTGACGGCTCACTTGACGAGTATCATGATGTCCGTCATGATTTTGTCATGTGCCTGCAACCGGTGGACGTACGCCCCCTACCCCTCCGATTCCGCCACCCTGCTGCGAAGTTTCTCCAACTGCGCCGCAATCTGTGCATCCTCGACCTTGCGGAAAAGGATATTGGGCTCATCCAGCACATGTCCGGCTTCGAGTAAGGATCCGGCAGCTTCATCCCATCCGATCAGGCCCTTGTTTCCGCCTGCATCACTTGATCGCACTCCCTCCAATCGAAGCATGGATCGCAACCGGATCGCACTGTGTGGAAGCACCGGTTCCAGTAACACGGAAAGCGCCGCGCAAAGCTGCAAGGACACATGCACCGTGTTGGCGCAAGCGTGGAAATCGGTCTTCGCGGTGCGCCAGGGCTCTCTGTCGTTGAAATACTTGTTGCCCAACCGGGCCAGTTGCATCGTCTCGAAAACGGCCTCGCGATTACGAAAGGCTTCGTACCGCTGTCCTATCCTTGCCGGAAATTCGGCAAGCGCATCCAGTGCTTCCCGATCTTCCTGCGACGCATCTACCAGGGGCGGTACCTTCCCGTCCATATATCTCGCGGCGAACGTCATTGCCCGATGGAAGAAATTGCCCAACACATCGGCCAGTTCTCCATTGACGCGCGCCTGAAAATCGCCCCAACTGAAATCGGCGTCTTTCGTTTCAGGAAGTGTCGTCGCCATAGCGTATCGCAGCAAGTCGGGTGGAAATTCTTCGAGATATTCGTGCAGCCACACAGCCCAGCCGCGGCTGGTGGATAATTTCTCCCCTTCGAGATTCAGAAATTCATTGGCCGGCACGTTATCCTCGAGCACAAACTCCCCATGCTCCATCAACATGGCCGGAAACATGAGGCAGTGGAACACGATGTTGTCCTTGCCGACGAAGTGTAACAACTTCGTCCCATCGTCCTGCCAGTACCGCTTCCACGCCTCAGGCTCCCCTTTCGCAGCCGCCCATTCCTTCGTGCCGGAAATATATCCGATAGGAGCATCGAACCACACGTAGATCACCTTGCCGCGCGCATCCACGCCGGCTGCCTCCGCCACATCTTCCGGTACCGGCACGCCCCAGGGCACATCGCGCGTAATGGCCCGATCCCGCAATCCATCCTGAAACCAGCTCCGTATCTGCCCCAGCACATTGGGCTTCCACTCCGGATGCGTCGCAATCCACGCTTCGAGCTTTGGCTGCAAATCACCCAGCGGCAGGTGCCAGTGCGTGGTTTCACGCAGTTCCGGAACCGCATCGGTCAGGGTGCTCCGGGGGTTGCCGAGTTCCGCCGGACTGAGGGACACGCCGCATTGCTCGCACTGGTCGCCGTAGGCGCTTTCGTACCCGCATGCCGGACAGGTGCCTGTCACGAATCGATCAGCCAGAAAGATCTCTGCTTCCGGGTCGTAGAGTTGCTTTTCGGTCTTTAACCGGAAAAGGCCCTTTTCGGCCAAGCAGCGAAAAAAATCCTGACTGGTTTTTCGATGTACGTCGGAGGTCGTTCGTCCATAGTGGTCGAAACTCATCCCGAAACGCTCGAAACTGTCGCGAATCATCGGGTGATATTCGTCCACGATATCCTGGGGAGTAATACCTTCCCGGTGCGCCCGCATCATGATCGCCACCCCGAATTCGTCGGAGCCGCACACGTAGATCACATCCCGCCCCTTCATGCGCTGGTAGCGCGTATAGAGATCCGCAGGCAGATACGCCCCCGCCAGATGACCCAAATGAAGAGGGCCGTTAGCGTACGGGAGCGCAGAAGTAACAAGAATGCGGTCGAAATTACGCGGGGGCATGGAAACGATACTGCACAGGGCAATTCTAAACGAATGGCATACGGTACGACAGCCCCTGTACGATGTTCGGATGCCGGCAGCTCACTTCACGAGCATCATTGTACGCACAATGGCCTCATTTCCCGCATGCAAGCGATACACATATACGCCGCTTGGTAAACTGCCTGCCCCAAAACGCACCGTATGATGGCCCCCAGGCTTCGATTGATCCACCAGTATCGCTACTTCTCGCCCGAGCAGATTGTACACCGCAAGACGCACATCCCCTGCCTGTGGCAATCCATAGCTTATTGTGGTTTCCGGGTTGAAAGGATTCGGAAAATTGCCCGAAAGGGTCACCTCGGTCGGTAGTTCCTGGCTTTCCGTGTGTACACTGGTTCCCTGGAGATCGAACATAAGCATTGCCATGGGTTCGTCGGAGAACTTGCCCGTTCCCCTGATACGCGTGATCGTTCCTTGAGGCGAGGTAGGAGAATTACTCAGCGTGAATTCGGATCCGTCCTCGGTCCCGGCATCGTACGGAAAAAGATCGACCTCACGCTCCGACAGCCACTGGCCCTGAGCATCGAGCAGAGACAGAGCGGAAACGCCGACGAACCAGTCCGGACTGGGGCCGATCATCGACAGCAGGGTAAAAAGCGGGCGGTTACTTGTGACCTCAATCTCGAATGTGGCTGTAACCGTAGGACTGCTTCCGATGGTTTCCCTGACGAGAGAAGCATTCGCACCTGCAGCAGCGACTTCGGATACGAAGGTCCCCGTAGCACCCAGTTCCGCTACCCCCTCGACGCCGGGAGTGGCTGTACCGCCGGACTCCCAGAATGTCACCACGTCATTATGCACTGCACCGACCAGCGTGGTAAAATGCGCGCCACCCCCGACACCGGCGGGCGTACTGTCGGTTGTCCAGTTGCCCTGGGACGTCACCCAGT
>JANQSQ010000520.1 GCA_028283985.1 Rhodothermales bacterium
ATCGCCGCCCCGCCCGTAGCATGCCGGACCCGGTACGGCGCCGGCGCTCTCGGGGCCGACATGCAGCGCTCCCGCCGTGTCGGCATGCGCGATGCTCCCCCCGCCGGCGCCCACCGTATGGATATCGACGGACGGAAGGCGCAGCGGCAATCCCGCAATGGCGCTTTCGGCGGTGCGCGGTATTTCGCCGGGGCACAACGCCACGTCCGTACTGGTGCCCCCCATGTCGAGCGTGAGAATCTTCGGAGCCTTTTCGCCGAGCGCGGGTCCGGCAAGCCGGAAGGCCCCCACGACCCCGCCGGCCGGCCCGCTCAACACAAGGCGGGCGGAACGGCGCGCCGCCTGTTTCGTGCCGATGACGCCCCCGTTCGATTGCATGATGCGCACCCGCCTGGGCGCTACGGCGCGTTCGAGCCGGTCCAGATACCGCGCCACGATGGGTTGCACATAGACGTTCACGACGGTGGCGGCCGTCCGTTCGTATTCCCGGTATTCCGGCAGAATATCCGCGCTCAGCGAAAATCGCGCATCGGGAAGGTATCCCTTCAGAATCTCCGCCGCTTTCCGTTCGTGTTCCGGATACAGAAACGAGAAGAGAAACACGATGGCCACGCCGGCCACGTCAAGACGCTGCAGCGTTTCCCCCAGTTTGGCCACTTCGCGCTCGTCAAGAGGGGTCAGAATCGAGCCGTCGGCGGCCACCCGCTCCGTGACCTCGAAGCGCAGGTCCTCCGGCACCAGCGGAGGCGGGCGGCGCTGGGACAGCGCATACAGTGCGGGGCGGTTCTGGCGCCCGATCGCCAGGACATCGCGGAAACCTCTGGTCGTGACGAGGGCGCAGCGCGCGCCGCGATGTTCCAGAAGCGCATTCGTGGCCGTGGTGGTGCCATGCGCAATCGCCGCCGCTTCGCCGGCCCCGAGCAACCGCGCGCCTTCCTCCACGGCGCGGCTCTGGTCATCCGGCGTGGTGGCCGTCTTGCGAATGACGGGCGCCCCACCCTTCAGGTGCACGAAATCCGTGAATGTCCCGCCCGTGTCGATCCCGATGCGTTCCGTCATGCCGGATAACCGCGAGGCGGGCCGTACGTGCGGGCTTGGTGGATACCGCTATGGTTCACATGCCCTACGTATCGTCCCAACACCCGGACTTCCTCAAAAATATCCGGTTTGATGCGGATGTCCTCGTACTCCTCGTTGGCCGGTTCGAGGCGCAACCCGTCCCCATCGTAGTACACCCGCTTCAAAGACGTCTCGCCATTGTAGAGAATGGCGCCGATGCCTCCGTTGGGAATATCGTCGTCTATCAGCAGCACATAATCGCCGTCACGGATGTCGGCGCCAATCATCGACTGCCCCGATACGCGAATTGCAAAAATGCGATCGAGATTGGGAAAGAGCGTCTCGAGCGTAATGGTGCCCAGATCCGCATCGACGGCTTCCTGCAGTTGTCCCGCCGATATAATGCCGCGCACGGGAATGCCCACGGCGCTTATCAGGAAGTCGTCTTCGTCGATGAGGCGGTATCCCCGGCTGCCCCGCGTGAGAAATTCCTTCTTCCAGAGGGCTTCCAGGTTCTGGGTGACGCTGTTGGGGGACCGGAACCCGAAATGCGCAGCGATCTGGCGGTAGGTGGGCCACACCCGGTGGACACGCACGTATTCCGAGATATAACGGAGAAATTCGTATTGCTTCGATGTCAGTTTTTTGCGACTCATGACGGTTTGACGCGCCTGTTTTTATGACACGCAGAGGACTGTACGGGCACCGGGACAAGGGCGGTTACCCGGTGTTAATACCCGATGTCTTGTACATATAACGTACATTATATGATTGTTTCCTTGCAACGTCAAGAGAAACGTCAAAAAAATCTCCCGAACGTGGAGGCTTTTAGGGCCTGTTGACACTCTGATTATTTCGGGTTGAGGAGTTGCTTCACCACGCGGCTGCCACGCGTCGGCAAGCTGTCCTCGACATGGTATCGCAGAAAATCCTCGATAAGCCGGCCCAGCTCCGCAGCCGTGCGCTCGTCCATGCGCATCTGCATGATCGTATCGGGATCGGCGCAGGCAACGATAGCGAACGCGCGCAAGGTCCGGCGTGCGGCAAAGCGCATGGTTTCGCGGTTCCGGCGCCCCTCGGACGGCTGAACCGATCCGGTTTCCAGCAGGAGCATCCCGCCCGATTCAGGGATGCGCTCGACCTCTTCCCGGTCGATGTGCGGCGCAAACCCGAGAATTCCCGCCATCCGCAACTGGAAAAAATAGAATATGTGCTCGGCCCGAGCCGCATGACGATTCAGCCGGTCCAGCACATCCACGAGAAGCTGGAATATGAGCAGGTTCTCGTCCTCGTCCTGCATCAGCGCTTGCACGAGTTCGACCACGCGCTGGCCGTATGCAAGCGCCGCAAGATTCTTGTGCAGGTCCCCGAATGTTCGGATGTGGCTGCTTTCGGAAAGCGTCTGTACATGCCGGGTATCCTTCCAGTACAGCACGGCCTGCACAAACGACATGGGTTGCAGGGTCGATCCGAACCGGCTTTTAGGCCGCAGCGCGCCCCGGGCCATGACGGCCACCTTACCCTTCTCCCTGGTGAAGAGCGTGACGATCCGGCTGGTCTCGCCGTACTGGATGCTTCTGAGCACGATGGCCTCAGTACGAACAATCATTTTGGGGGATCGAAGTTATATCCGCGGCTTCTTTGTGTCTGTATCAGGAAAAAACCATGCGACTGCTTCATCGCCTGCAGCAACGACTCAGCCTGACCAGACACGAGGCCATGGCGCTCTCGTGCCTGTCCGGATTGCTCATTATCGGGATTATTGTACGTCAAGTCCAGCAACAGGCCATATTGGCGCCGCCGGACGCATACGCCGAACTGGACCAGCTCTTTTTCGAGCGGTCGGGAATGCAAGGCGCCGCCGCGGCGGATACGACTTCGCCGGCGCTGCGTGCTTCCGCCAGCGAAACGGATTCCGGCCGGTATGAAATTGCCGCCGCGACGGCCTCCCCTGTCCGCAAGCCGCCCGGGAAGCCATCCGCTTCGGAAGCATTGCGCATCGACATAAACCGGGCAGGCGCATCGGAACTCGAAAAACTGCCCCGTATCGGACCGAAGACCGCCGAACGCATTCTTGCGTTTCGCGACGCCTATGGAGCGTTTCGCTCGGCAGACGATCTCCAACAGGTGAAGGGCATCGGGCCAAAGACCCTGGAACTCCTTCGGCCTCACGTTTACGCAGGAGCGCCTCCCCCATCCGTCGAGTCGTCTTCCGGCGATTCGTCGGCCGGACGATAGGGATCTTCCGTCCAGGCTTCGGCAACCTTTTCCTCGCGCTTCAGAAACCGGTATACCGGCACCAGCAACAACGCGGCCAGCGCTGCAAAACCGACCAGTGCAAGGAGAATGATCCCGTTGTACTCATTCATGGAATCACGAAAAAATCATCGAAACAGGAGGTTTGCCCCTATGAAGAACGCCTCTGCACGCATGTTGATCGTCGACGACGACATAAAAATGTCTACAACCTTGTGCAGCATCTTTGAACGGCAGGGATATGCCGTAACCGGAGTCCGGGACGGAGAGCAGGGATTGCATCTTCTGACCGGGACCCCCGCATACGACATTGTACTGCTCGAAACCGCAATGCCCCGAAGAAACGGGTTCGATGTATTGCATCAGGCTCGACTCGCCGGCGTCACCACTCCTATCATCATGCTGACGTTCCGGTCAAACGCTAACGACAAGCTGCGGGCGTTCGATATCGGCGCAGACGATTACGTGACGAAGCCGTTTCATATAGAAGAACTTGCAGCTCGGGTAAAGGCGATGCTTCGGCGCAGCAGCCTATCGGCCGAATACCCATTGGATACCTACGATTTCGGGGAGCTGCATGTGAATTTCAGCAGCCACACGGCCCATCGCAACGGCGACGCCGTTCGGCTCACTGCCAAAGAGTTCGATATACTCCGGTATTTTATCGAACACCGGGGCCGGACTGTCAGCCGGAGACAGATCCTCCGCAACGTATGGGGGATTCCGTTCGACGTGTCGACGCGCACCATCGACCGGCATGTCTCGGCGCTCCGCAAGAAAATAGAACCCGATCCCGAAGACCCGACATGGATCAAGACGGTGTACGGCGTCGGGTACCGGTTCGCGCAGCGCCCTCACTGTAAAACGACAACGATTTGGCAGTGAAACGACAAGGATTCGTCACTAAATAACTGAGGTGGAAAACAGTTAGCCTGCAAATGACCAAGGCCGTGCCGTCGCCCTCAAATGGTTATAAGGGAACAGGTAATTGCGGCACACCTCAGGTACTCGGCGGTCGCAGAGCCGCTTCAGACCAGGACAATGTCATGGAACGATAGAAGAACTGATTATTGACAGGAACGGGATGCGATGCTTCCGGCCCTGGTTATGCTCTCGACGACAACACAGCCCTCGCTGTCGATATATGAGCGAACCTCCGGTTGCTTGTGCACCATGATCACCAGCGGATCCGGTTCCATCATGTCCGGCTGGATGCACTCTGTAGCCTGAGGGACAAAGGTCCAAAGATCTTCCTCATAGTTCCAGAACGTGATATGGACATCCTCTCCCTGTTGAAGAAGGTGGATTTCCATAGGTCCCTCGGGATAGTAGTGCAGAAGAGACCCCAGTATAGCCCCGGCAAGGGCCTTTTTGGCATCTTCCTCCACTTCAGCTTCTCCGGCCAGCAAGGGGCTTCTGTCGCGTACGGTGTTGATCCGATAATCCGTTTCCAGATTCAACGAAACCAGCGTATTGAGCATGGCCTCCGGAAAGTACTGGCTCAGCGAAAAGTGTTCTTCACTGGGATAGAGCACAAGAATATCGTTCGAGCCGAACCCGTCCTCCGTGACATCCAGAAAGGCCGCATGGGTATAATCGGGATCGTTCGGAAAGATGATCTGATCTTCCAGAAAACGATTTATGAACTCCAGGTCATATACCTCGGCGACAGGGAGAACGCGCTGGTTGACCCTTGCTTGCTGTCCAAGGGAATCCCAAAAAGGCAAAAGCAACAAGCCCGAAAGAATAAGAATCCGTCCTGCGGTTCCAGACAGAATGACAAAAAATGTTTTGAACGGATCAGGCATGTTTTCAAGCGCATTGCGATGACGAACACATGTCGTTTTCCATAGAGATTTGCTTCCGGCAACGCGCGTTATGAGCTGCATAATGCGCTCGGGATACTGCCGAGGGTCAGAGACGGTTATGTTTGCGCGTAAAAACGTCGGGGGGGATCCTATAAGGGACATACTCCTGTCGTTGCACATACGGCATGGGGCGCTTTCATGGTTCTCGGACAAGCGTTGCCGGGGGCGTCGTGCCTGCCTGGCCTATGTCTCTTCCCGGCGCATTCCAGCGAACAGGCGCAGACCCCGGAACGCGGTCCGGTCCTCGCGGCTCAAAACGCAAAAACACCGTCTCCCCGTCAGGCGTCCGGGCCAGTGGAATACGCACGCGGCTGCGCGTGTACACCAGCGTTTCGCTGCGTCCCAGCTCACGACCCTCCCCGTCGTACGCCAC
>JANQSQ010000522.1 GCA_028283985.1 Rhodothermales bacterium
AAAATGGACGGCATATCCTTCAGGGACACCTCCCTGTACAGAAGGGCCAGCACCAGCGCGTAGACCACGGCCACAGCGGACGCTTCGGTCGCTGTGAAAATGCCCGCCACGATGCCGCCGATCACCACAAAGAGAAGAAAAAGACTCGGCAGCGCATCAAGGAACTTGCGGACGGCAACGCCTGCGCGCACCCGGTCCGAACGGGCGTATCTCCTGCGCCAGGCAATGACGCCGGCCACCACCATGAGCGCGAGCCCCACCAGAATACCGGGAAGATAGCCTGCAAGAAAGAGCGCAGCGATGGACGCCCCGCCGCTCGCCAGCGAATACACGATGAGAATGTTGCTGGGCGGGATAATCAGTCGTGTGGTCGCCGACGTGATGTTCACGGCGGCGCCGTAGCCCGTGTCGTATCCCTCCTCTTTCATGCGCGGCGCCATGACGCCGCCCACGGCAGACGCCGCCGCCACTGACGAGCCGGAGATGGCCCCGAAAAACATGGCCGCCACGATATTCACATGGGCGAGCGCTCCAGGCAGCATACCCACCAGACTCTTGGCGAAATCGATCAACCGGCGGGCGATCCCTCCCCGGTTCATGATCTGTCCTGCAAGAATAAAGAAGGGTATGGCGAGCAGGGCAAAACTGTCGAGCCCCGTGGCCATACGCTGGGCGGCGGTCGTCAGGGCCGGGCCGGGATGGATACTCAGGAGTAAGGTACACACGGTCGCTACCCCGATGCTGAACGCTACGGGCACGCCGATGAGAAGCAGCGCCAGGAATACCACCACAAGTATGAACACGCCCGCCAGTTCCATGCTTCAGTCGATGGTGTATTCGGTCCGGGAATGCCCGGCATCGGAGGCGTCCGGCTCACCCGATCCGGAGGATGTCCTGCTGCGCAGACGGTTCATGATCGAAACCACTACATAAAACGCAATCACCGCGCCGCTCAGCGGGATCGCCAGATACACATAGCCCAGTCGGACGCCCAGCGCGGCGGATGTTTGATCCATGAGCAACGTCAGGCTCATGAGCCGAATTCCGCCGATCACCATTGCAAACACGGCGAACAGCAGCACGATGGCGTCGATAAGAAACTCAAGGGCGCGGCGCCTGCGCCCGTGCAATGCGCTTGGCAGCAGGTCGATAGCAAGGTGCAGTTTCTTTCCTGCGGCGTATCCCGCGCCGATCAACCCGATCCAGATCAGGAGATAGCGCGCCAATTCTTCGGTCCATGCGCTCGGATCGTTAAGCACCCATCGTGTAAACACCTGCCACAGCACGTTGACAATGGCAAGCGCCATCAGCGCAACCAGAAACCACGCAAGGCTTTTGTCCACGATGCGGCGCAGCGTATCCACTACCGGACCTCCCGGATGCGTTCAATCAGCGAATGGATGACCGGATCGTCCCGGTACGCCTCGTACATCGAGGCAACCCCCTCTGCAAAGGGAGTAATATCCGGCTCGATGATCTCGACGCCCGCTGCACGCACCGCCGCCAGCGACTCGTTCACGGATTCGGCCCAAAGGGCACGCTGACGGACCGCCGATTCGAGCGCGGCTTCCTGGAGCCACTCCCGTTGCTGCTCCGTCAGATCGTTCCAGAGCGTCATACTAACCAACACCACATCGGGCACCGCGGTGTGCGCATCCAGCGTGTAATACTTGCACACTTCATAATGGCCGGAGAGGTAGAACGATGGCGGATTGTTCTCCGCACCGTCCACCACGCCCTGCTGAAGCGCCGTATACAGCTCGCCCCATGCGATCGGCGTAGGGGAACCGCCCAGCGCCTGCACCATGCGCATGGCGACCGGGCTTTCCTGCACCCGGATCTT
>JANQSQ010000526.1 GCA_028283985.1 Rhodothermales bacterium
TCCCGGGAAGATGACGAAGAGGCGGTTTCTTGCGTTGCGAATTTCTTCCGGCATGCACGGACCTAAGTTGGCCGATGAACCATGAAAATCTAAAATGCCACTATGGATTTTCATGGTTAAAATGCATTTCCGGATCGAAATTACGTATCGCCTCCTTATTCAACGCAATTTTTGCGGAGAATAAGGGCAGGCTCAAGGTCAGTGGCGGCCGGTATGCGCTTATATTCTTATTCTACGCAGAATTTGCGTAGAATAGAGATGGGACGGAGGCATCGTTTTCTGGAATTGGGATGTCCGAGATCCCCGGGCCGTGATCGGTTCTGCGACGCGAGCGACCGCGCTGGAGTGCTGCAATTTCGGGAACCTGTCCCGGATCCGGCCTGTTTTTCGTGAAAGGGGGATGGAAAAGTCACTATAGTGCTATTTGTGCGTTGGCTACTGGATCGACCGGGAGGGTAGGGCGATGAAAGGACACATGCTTGATCAAGGCATCCTTGACGATGTCGTTCGGCGCATCGTCGAGGCAGCGCAGCCGGAGAAGATCATCCTGTTCGGCTCTGCCGCCAGTGGATGGATGGGGCCCCACAGCGATCTTGACTTGCTGATCGTCAAGGAGGGGGCGCAGCGCCGGGCTCTGGCGGGAAACATTTCGTCGGCTGGAAGTACCGGCTGGACGCGATAGCTAGAGAAACGTACCTTTCCTTGACTATCGTTCGCATATCCCTGATAGATTCCGGCGTCAGGAACGAATGAACAACCTGTCGAGAGGTTACGAGTAGTGCCTCGGCCCCCTCCCCCCGGAACCGCACCGCGGCGAATCTCGTTCGGATAGCGGTGAGGATACTCTGATTAAGTCTGCGAAGCTCAGAGGCTGAGAGGGGTGGTTTTGATCAGAGTATCCTTAAACGCAATGGGGCTATAGCTCAGTTGGTAGAGCGCTGCAATCGCACTGCAGAGGTCAGCGGTTCGACTCCGCTTAGCTCCACGGAATGAATTGAGCCGGGCGAGTGTATCCGTCCGGTTTGTTTTTTGTCCCGTATTTCTTTCACCAAACGCTGTCCGGCACCGCAATTATGGCAAAACACCAGCAGTCGGGTCGTTTCGTATGGTACGACCTGATCACCACCGACCCCGAAGCGGCAATAGATTTTTACGGAAACATCATCGGTTGGGGAACCGAGGCCTTCGAGGGCGGCCCCGGGCCCTACACGATGCTTACCAACAAGGGAATGCCCTTCGGCGGCCTCATGGAGATCGAGCCGGAAATGGGAGAGATTCCGCCCCACTGGCTTCCCTACATTTCCACGCCGGACGTGGATGAGACGGTCGAAAAAACCCGGAAACTGGGCGGGAATATCCACGTGGCGCCGCAGGATATTCCGGGCGCGGGCCGTTTCGCTATAGCCACCGACCCGCAGGGCGGCGTCTTTGCGGTGTTCGCATCGACCACGGGAGAGCCGGACATGGAAGCGCAGCCGGGCGTCGGCGAATTTTCCTGGCACGAACTGGCCACGTCGGATTATCAGGCCGCTTTCGATTTCTATCAGGCCTTGTTCGGTTGGGAGATCACGAGCGAAATGGATATGGGCGATTCAGGCATCTATCGCATGTACGGTCAGAACGATCTTGTCTACGGGGGCATATTCACCAAACTCGACAGCATGCCCGGTCCTCCGCCTCCCTGGTGGGCGTTATATATCTTGGTGGAAGACATTGACCGGAGCGTCGAAGATGTCGCGGAACACGGCGGCAGGGTGGTCATGGGGCCGATGGAAGTGCCCGGCGGGGGCTGGATTGCCCATTGCGTGGATCCGCAGGGCGCCGGTTTCGCGCTGCACAGTTAAGGAATAGCCGCCGGCGGGTCATACATCCGGCGATCCGCAGGGCTCGTGATTCCGTTGCATTGCGGGAGATAGCAAAGCGCGCCATTTTCCTTGGCGTGAATTGTTATTGAATAAATGCTTGCGTAATATGCCTTTGCAATGCTCCCCCGCAAAGACATGGAGGTTTCTGTATGAGACGCGCAGTATTTATTGGAATAGTTTCTATGTTCGCCGTATCCGGAGCGCTGGGTCAGCTTCCGGCTAACCCGCTCGAAGGAACGTGGGAAATGGTTTCCCAGCATGTCGTGTATCCGGACAGCACCGTGGACCGGACCGATCAGATACCGTATACCATCAAGATCCTCAATTCCACGCATTTCGCCTTCGGACGGCAGATCCTGGACGAGGAGGTGTTCGCCGGCGGGGGCACCTATACATTCGATGGGGACGCCTATACCGAGCACATCACCTGGCACAGTTCTGCGGGGCTGGCGGGGCAGTCCGTCACGTTCGAAGCCCGCATCGAGGGAGACAAGTGGTACCATGTAGGCCACATTCTCGATTTCCGGCTCGAAGAGGTCTGGCAGCGGATTGGTTTGTCCGGAGAAGCGGACGGGGAAGAGATGGAGTGAGGGGGGGAGATTTTCCGCCTTGCCGGACTATCCGGAATGTCCATGCTGCAAGGCGGCAATGCTGTCGAGCACCTCCCGGAAGTCGGGATCGTCCTTGGTGTGCTGATCGGAAGGGGCAGGATACTGGCGCTTTTGCGGCTTGTCCAGCAGTTTACCCCCATTGGCTCCGGGCCGTGCCTTCCGACGTATCCATCTCGAAAAACAATCGGCCTACTTGTCCACATTCCTTGGCCCACCCTGGACAAAGTCCGTAATATCCGCGGTTTGTCATCGAAATACACCAAGTCCGGTCGTTCCACATGACGATGCCCCTGAACCAAGAGACCAGTTCCAACCATTCACGCCTCCCCGTCACCGTCTTGTCGGGCTTTCTCGGAGCGGGAAAGACCACGCTCCTCAACCAGGTACTCAACAACCGGGAGGGCCGTCGCGTCGCGGTGATCGTGAACGACATGAGCGAGGTCAACATCGACGCGGCGCTCATTGAGCGCGGCGGCGCGGAACTCTCGCGGACCGAGGAGAAGCTGGTCGAGATGTCGAACGGCTGCATCTGCTGCACGCTGCGAGACGACCTGCTCGCCGAGGTCTCACGGCTCGCGCAGGAGAGACGCTTCGACTACCTGCTCATCGAGTCCACTGGGATCTCGGAGCCCATTCCGGTCGCGCAGACCTTCACCTTCGAGGACGAGAACGGTGTGAGCCTGGGTCAGGTTTCGCGCCTCGACACGATGGTCACAGTCGTGGACGCTGCGAGTTTCCTGCGGGACTACGCCGCCTCCGAGGCGCTCCAGGACCGCGGTGAGTCGCTGGGCGAAGAAGATCACCGGACGGTGACCGACCTGCTCATCGACCAGATCGAGTTCGCCGACGTCATCGTGCTGAACAAGCTCGATCTCGTGAGCGACGATCAGGCTTTGGAGGTCGAGGCCATCGTGAAAGCGTTCAACCCCGGCGCGAAGGTCCTCATGGCGACGCGCGGAGAGGTTCCGCTCGAGTGCGTGCTCGACACGGGCCTGTTCGAATACGAGAAGGCAGCGAACTCGGCCGGCTGGATTCGAGAGCTTCAGGGTGAGCACACGCCGGAGACCGAGGAGTACGGGATCTC
>JANQSQ010000527.1 GCA_028283985.1 Rhodothermales bacterium
TTCGTACTGCGCTCAGCTTGGCATAGTCGAAGAGGCGCCGCGCACAGCGTTTATGCGTGCTGTTCATTTTTCCCGGGGCTTTACCCTATGCGGCAAGCACGCAAAAAGCCCGCACGGGGCAGTTCCGCGCGGGCTTATGCATGGCTTCGGTCAGTCTGGAGCCGGTCGGTTGTGTGTGATCCGCGTTACGATACCGCGATGCGGCGCGGACGGCTGGCCTCCTCCTTCGGAATGCGGATGGTCAGCACCCCGGCTTCGTAGGAAGCTGCGATGCGTCCTCCGTCGCCGGACGCCTTCGGCAAGCGATAAGAGAACCCGAACTTTCCGCGAACCCTGTCGGCGCGAACCGATGTCTCGCTCTCATCGAGGGCGGGAAGCTCCCGTTCGCCGCTCACGGTCAGCACGTTCTCCTGCCAGTGAATGTCGAACGCATCCTTGGTCATGCCGGGTGCGTCCGCGTGGAGGACGTATTCCTCCTCCGATTCCGCGATATCCACGCGCGGGGACCAGTTGACCGCATCCTCGTTCGGGGAGCAGCAGTCCGTATCGGTGCGGATGTTTCCGAGGTTTTTTGTGGGGAAAAAGTTCTGAAAGAGCCGGTCGATCTCGTGCTGCATAGTGTGCAGCCCGCTGACCGGCGTGAAACGTACGAGGCTATTCATAATGTACCTCCCAAAGGGATGGTGGGTTGGTTGTGTGAATGTTGCCTCCCTGTTGCTCAAAGGCTGTGCCAATGCGAAAAGTGTGACAAAATGGCATAGATATATCCTGCCGTGCATCACGCCAATGTGGATTTTTTAGAGTCGCGGCAACGGGTTCCGTTCGCAGTTATGGGCTATCTTTGATCCGGCTTCGACACAACGTTCAATCTTCCGGAAAACACCCATGCAAATCGACACATCTTCCCCGGTCATGATTACCGGCGCCACCGGATATGTGGCCGGTTGGATTGTCAAAGATCTTCTTGAAGCAGGCGTAACCGTGCATGCGCCGGTGCGTGATCCGGACAATGCGGACAAGTTGCAATACCTGAACAGAATTGCGGAAAGTGCGCCGGGCGCAATCAAATACTTCAAGGCGGATCTGCTCAGCGAGGGGTCTTATGCGGATGCGATGGCCGGTTGTTCGATCGTTTTTCACACGGCCTCGCCCTTCCGGATCGAGGTTGCGGATCCCCAGAAAGAACTGGTTGATCCGGCGCTGCTCGGCACCCGAAACGTACTGGAAGAAGCCAACCGTACGCCCAGTGTGCAGCGCGTGGTGCTTACCAGCAGTTGTGTCGCCATTTACGGCGACAGCGCCGATCTGGAAAAAACGCCCAACGGGGTTTTCACGGAAGAGATATGGAATACCACCTCCAGCATTGATCACCAGCCGTATTCCTTTTCGAAAACGGTTGCCGAGAAAGAGGCCTGGAAAATGGCCGGGGCGCAGGACCGGTGGAAACTGGTCGTCATCAATCCCTCGCTGGTGCTTGGCCCCGGGATCAATCCCCACGGAACATCGGGCAGTTTCGATCTGGTGCGTCAGTTAGGGGATGGCGCCTTGAAAGCGGGGGTCCCGGATCTGCGTATCGGAGCGGTCGATGTGCGTGATCTGTCCCGGGCGCATATCGCCGCGGCCTATCTTTCCGACGCCGAGGGGCGTCACATCGTATCGGGCCATAACACGACCTTTCTGGAGATGGCCGGAACGCTGCTCGGCAAATACGGCAAAGACTATCCGATTCCGCGGCGGACCATGCCCAAATGGTTGATCTGGCTCGTGGCGCCCATGGTAAGCAAAGGCATGACCCGCAAGATAGTGTCCCGGAACATCGGACATCCCTGGACAGCCGACAATTCCAAAAGCAAGCGCGCCCTGGGCGTGACGTACCGCCCGCTGAAAGAGTCCATGACGGATTTCTTTCAGCAGATGATCGATAGCGGGGCGTTTCGGGAGGGGTGAGGGGGGTGTATTGGGGGATAGACCTTCTATTTCTGTTAAATAGACGGTTCCAGAAGTTCTTCTATCCGCTTTATGCGTTGCAGGATTTCATGGGTTGGAAGAAACACCCGGGGATCATCATGAAACAGCTGCAGCGCATCGTATAGTTCGCGAAGAGGTACGATCTCTTGCGATTGCAGGGCATCGATTACCCACAGAATACCGTGGACTTCGATTCCGTTGCTTGCGGCGATGGTCCTTAAAGCTCGGTCGCCGGTCAGCAGAATACTGCCCTTGAGGCTCTCTGCCATCGCGAGCAGGAAGCAGTCATTGATTTTGAGGGCCCTGTGCCGGTTGAAATACGTCGCTGCGCGTTCCACATCGGGTCCTGGCAGTTCGCGTACGTCCAACTTGCTACTACACAGAAAATTTTTGTTCGAGGGGTACAGCCACTCGTTCTCGAACAATATGTCCGGTATTACGAACGAGTATGGGAGCGTTAAGGCAGCGTCCAGAAGGGCTGCTTTCCCCAGGTCGATCATGCAGGATGTGTCAATTACAATATGCTGCATCGGTCTCGACAGGCCCCCTTAACCCCTGCTCAATCCTGTCGAGAGGCTGCCGAAGTAACTCGCCAGCCTTACCCGGTGAAATAAGATCTTCGGCCAGCGCCCGATAACAAAGCCGTTCAAACCGTCGCGGCGCTTCGTACAGCCCTTCCTTACCGCTTGCCTCGAGCGGTTCCGGTTCGCTGGAGCGCCACCCCCGCGCAAAGGTCTGGAATGCATAGGCAAGCGTCGATTGATCGATCACGCCTACCTGCTTGAAGCGCACGAGTAGCATTGCCGCACTAACCCGGTACATCCGCTTGAGATGGATCAGCTCCTGGTAGCCGATAGCGTGTCGGATTTTCCCGGTCTCCCTGATCAGATGATCCTGCGGAACGAGAAAGGCTCCTGCAAAGACATTCGATGCTTTTTCGAGGTTTACCGGAGAACTGGCGTCGATCAGACGGTGCGCCAGTTCGTGGGCAAGCGTAAATCGCCGCCTCTCAAGCGTAAGTTTCCGGTTTACGACAATCACCGGGACTTTCTTTTTATAGCGTTGCCTGCGGATCAGGCAGGTCAATCCCGATACACGCTCCGGTAAATCGATTATCAGGACTTTGATTCCATGATTTTCGACCAAGGCGGTCATATTCGGGATGGGATCGATACCGAGCCGCCATTCTCTACGTATGTTCTCGGCAACGACCTCGCCTTCATCCTCATGTCCAAGGAAACGATTTCCTGACTCCGGCGTGCGCCGTGCCCCGCTATCCAGCCCCAGAATTTCCTCGACCGACAGATAGCGTTGCAAATGATCGATAACTTCAGCAGATACCCGCGCTCTTTCGTGAACTCGCGTACCGGCCATTTTCCGGAATTCCACCTCGTCGAGTTCCTGAACCTGCTCGTTCAGGAGGTAGTGAAGGGATACTCCAAGCGCTTTGGTCAACTGAA
>JANQSQ010000100.1 GCA_028283985.1 Rhodothermales bacterium
CGAGGCCGAAAAGGCGCGTTTGCGCCGTTATCGGTATACTCGTTCCCGACGGGAATCCGCCTTATGCCGTGCGGCGCTGCGTGCTGTGCTTTGCGATCGGCTTGGCTGCAGAAACGATCAGCTCGCATTCGATACTTCCGGACACGGCAAGCCGTTCGCTGTCTTGCGCGGGGCGCCGGCGTCTATCAGTTTCAGTGTCAGCCATAGCGGCAGGCACGGATTGATTGCGCTTGCGCCGTCAGGGCGTCTCGGCGTGGACGTGGAAGAACGCGTTGCCCGTCACGATCCTGACGGAGAGATCAGAACGATCTTTGCTCCGAGGGAGCGTGCTGAACTTGCTTCGGCAACCGGAGATCGGAAACTCCATCTGTTCTTTGCACTCTGGACCATGAAAGAGGCATTGATCAAAGCGCTCGGAACAGGTTTTGCCCTGGATATGTCACGATTCGAAATTCCGCCGCAGATGTATCTTGGCGCGAGCACGAGCATATTCAGGTTTCCTCATCTGCCGACAATCAGATGGCGGCTCGACAATCTGGGCAACGACCGTTTTGCGGCTGCGGTAGCTCATGAATTAGTCCCGAATCCTGCTGCCAGTCCCGTTCGTTAGCAATACGGCGGAAAATATGTGCTGCAATCGCCTGAGGCGTACCGAAAGTTCTTTGCTTTCGCGTACCTTCTATGTGAGTTAATATCGTTTCCGTTGAACGAGAGCTTTGCCGGAAGACCGGGTATTGGATCATGACATTAGAAACCGCCTGGGAAATACCCGACCCTGTTTCCGCGGACGATGTCCTCATGGAGGACAACTCCATCATTACGCTGCGGCGCCATGGGAATCCGGAGGGGCAGCGACTCGTTCTGAGTCACGGTAACGGCCTGGCGATCGATCTTTATTACCCCTTCTGGTCATTGCTTGCCGACGATTTCGACCTGATCATCTATGATTTGAGGAACCATGGCTGGAATGCGGTCGGGACCCAGAATGAGCATAATGTGCCGAGCATCATTAGTGACCAGACCCGTCTTCTTGAAGGGATTGACAACCACTACGGGAAAAAACCGAAATTTGGCGTATTTCATTCTCTGTCGGCATTGACGACCCTCATGTCGCCTGAACAAGGCAAGGAATTTGTCGCACGCATTCTGTTCGACCCTCCTTTATGTAAGCCGCCCCATGTTACGGAGGAAGAATTCGATGCCGCTGCGGCTTACGTAGCCGCCATGACGCGAAAACGCTCCGCCAGATTCCAGAGGCCGGAAGACTTCGCGGAGCTTCTTCGCTACATGCCGGCCTTCCATCGCGTAATGCCCGGGATTTTTGACCTCATGGCGCAGACTACACTTCGCAAATCCTCGAACGGGCAGGAGTACGAGCTCAGATGTCCTCGAGAATATGAAGCGCAGATCATCGAGTATGTCAGGAGTTTTTCCGTACTGGTGGATCTTGACACCATGCTTTGCCCGACCAAAATCGTCGGAGCCGATCCCACCCTGCCCTATTCATATTTGCCGACCATCGACCTCAGCCATATTATGACGGTGGATTACGACTTCCTGCCGGAAACGACTCATTTTCTCCCGCTTGAGCAACCGGAAGAATGCGCAAAGGCCGTGCGCGAATTCATTGAGGCCGTCAATAGAGGCGAATATTCGTGAAGGAAATCGACGAGGAGGCCGGTCGATTCAATTCCTGTTCTGCGCAGGAATCGATGCATAGTGGTAACAGGCCCTACTTCGACGTATCGATCCAGTATCGCCGGCGCTGGAACGGATAGCCCGGCAGAGAAATCCGGCGCCGTGTTTCCCCCGCGAACAATCCGGCGAATGCAACCGGGAGTCCTGCTTCGTACGCTGCTGCGACTGCCTCCACGAACCCGTCCCCGCCATGTATCGGCGACCCGTCTCCGGATGGTTTCTGCAGATTCGACAGCACAAGCGGCGATTCCGCAGCATTCCTGTTCGTACTCTTGCCTGCCGTTTTCTTCGGCCGGACCTTATCTATCTTTGGTCCCAATATTGAATGTGAACCAATCTGCACAATCACCTCCACCCCCAGATCGGCCAGCGTCTTCACACACTTGTCGAATACTTCCGGTTCTTGCGCCTGACGGCGCCAGTATGCCGCATCGAGTGTTTCATCCGGCGCCACGACCCGACCTGTCACACTACTCACGACCGTGAGGGATGGGGATGCAATGGTTGCACCTGTTAGCACAGTTTCCAACTCGTCTGCTACAGGCTGCCGTTGTTCTGCATCCGCGGAAACTCCCGCTGCCGCACCCCTTGCCGCCGCTAACCGTAATCCATCCTCCAAACCGAACACCCCTGCTGCCTGAGCCGCCGCAATCTCCCCAAGGTCGTGTCCAACCACCACGCTCGGTTGAATTCCCGCGCTCGACCAGAGCGCCGTTAGCCCGCATTCCAGCGCATAGATAGCAGGATAAGCCCAGGCAGGATCGTCCATATTTCCCGCGGCCCCCGGTCCGTTAAACATCACGTCCAGCAAGGAAAGCCCCTGCTCCTCCCGGAATACTTCTTCGCAGCGATCCAGGACCGCCCGCACCACGGGTTCACTATCGTATAACTCCTTGCCCATATCGCTCCATTGGGCGTCTTTTCCGGCAAAAGCAAAGGCTATTTTCGTCGTTGCCTGCGGCTCCTGATCCGCACGTATTTCTGCATCCGCTTCTGCAAGCGCGCGAAGCCTTTCCCGAAGCGAGTCGGCATCCCGGAACACGATACCGGCACGATGTGCGAAATGGCCGCGCCCCACACCTGCTGTCCAGGCCATATCCGAGAGCGTCGGATATGCAGCGGCGCCATTCGAAGAAAA
>JANQSQ010000554.1 GCA_028283985.1 Rhodothermales bacterium
CCCGGAAACCGTCATGCCTGCTTCGAACGGCGACGATTCCGGCGATCCCCGCAGCGATTTCAGAGAAGCCGGGTCGCATCTCTCCCTGGCGCTGGAACCGGCGCTGACCATGGTGATCTGGATAGTTATCGGCGTCCTGCTGGATCGATGGCTCGACACGACGCCATGGTTCGTGCTTGCAGGGCTGTGTCTCGGGTTGATCTCCATGTGCATACAACTGGTGCGCGGGGTGAAGAAAAGCGAATCCCGGGAGAAGAGGCGAAAGAAGGATCCGCCGCATGGCTGAAAAGCGGTTCTGAATTCATTGCATATTGGCTTTTTTCCAGGCCCTTTTGCTGTACATTAATCGTTTTAGCAAAAGGGCATATTTCCTGGTCGGGATTTTCCCGCGCTCTCGGGAAAATCGTTCCGCGCCAATGGAAACGGAAGGGTTGGGACTCGGTATCGGACTTGGATGCCTGCTGGGCGTGTCGTACGTGCTGATAAGCTTTTTATCGAATCGAATCGCGCTGCAAAGCACCCGCAATCCAATGGCTGTCGTCATAGGCGCCATGCTGATCCGTGTCGTGGTCACCCTGGGCCTGCTGATCATTGCATTGCGATGGCTGCCCGTGGCTCCGACAGGCTTACTGGGAGGGTTTTTCGCAACGTTTATCGTAGGACTCGTGATCGAAATCCGGTTTTTCCACAGGAAGCAACCTCCGACGTCGTAGTTCGGCCCTGCGAAAAAAGGCATTCTTATCGCACCACATGATGGCGCTGAACGCAAACATACGATGCTCCCGGGTTATCCTGCTTCTTCTGGCAGGATGTGTGTTCCTTACGCTCCTTATGTCCCGTCCGGCGTATGCCGCCGACGAGGGGGGAGAAATGGATGCCGTCGCCCACACGGCGGACGGCGTATATCTTGATTTCGCCCCGTTCGGCACGGTCGAACTCCCGCGCATTTTCCTGCGGAAAGACCCCTGGGGGCTGGATGTGTTTTCGTCCACCCGCTCCGCGCTGCGGTCGGGAGAGTACGTGATCGAGCATGAAGAAGACGGACATGCGGAAGTCCTGCACGGCGAAGCCCTCCATGCCGCCATCGAGCACCACGAGCACCTCTACGCCAAGCCGCAACCGGTCCTGGGAAGCATGGTGCTGGACCTGTCCATCACGCGCCATCTTGTGTTCGGCATTCTGGCCGCCCTGATCACGGTCGCCATCTTCGTCACGCTGGCCCGGCGCTACCGGCGCCCTGAAGACCGCGTTTCCGCGCCGAGGGGCATCTTCCAGAACATGTTCGAGGCCCTTGTCGTCTTCGTGCGCGATGAGATCGCCAAGCCATGCGTCGGGCCCAAGTACCGGCAATTCATGCCGTTTCTGCTTACGGCATTCATGTTCATCCTGTGCTGCAACCTGATGGGCCTCGTGCCCTATGCAGGGGCAGCGACATCCAATATTTCGGTGACCCTCACGCTGGCCGCTTTCTCGTTCGTGGTGGGGCAGCGTAAAGGGTCCAAGGCATACTGGAAGCACATGTTCTGGCCGCCGGGCGTACCCTTGCCGGTCAAATGTCTGCTCGCGCCGATCGAACTGGTCAGTCTGTTCGCCAAGCATTTTGCGCTGGCGCTGCGGCTCTTCGCCAACATGATGTCCGGTTCCCTGCTCATCCTGAGCCTGATCGGCATCATTTTCACGATCAATGTGCTGTTCGGCAGCCTTATAGCTACCCTCGTTGCCCCTCTCGGCATCGCATTCACGTTGTTCATTTCGTTCATCAAGATCGCCGTGGCGTTCATACACGCCTTTGTGTTCACGCTGCTGTCGGCGATTTTCTTCGGCATGGCTGTAGAGGAGCACCACGAAGACGAAACGCATGCCGAGGTACAGCCGGCCCTCGCCGGGTAAATACGGCAACGGATTTGCCGGACAACCTCAGCATCCGAACCTTTTTTTCGAATCACCTGATCCAATACACGGAGAATTACCATGGACGCTACTGCATTAGCTTATCTGGCGGCCGGCATCGGAGCCGGACTTGTCGCAATCGGGGCCGGCATCGGGCTGGGTCGCCTTGCCGGTCCTGCAATGGAAGGCTCGGCGCGGCAACCCGAGGTCGCCGGTCATATACGGCTGACCATGATTATCGCCGCGGCGCTCCTTGAGGGCGTTGCGCTTTTCGGTATGATCATCTGCCTGTTGCTCACGCTGAAAACCTGATGAGCCGCACCCCGCGCCCGATCGCTGCCGCTACGGTGGCGCATCCGGACGACGCCCCTGGGATATCAGGGAATAATCCACCATCGATTCGGCCATGGATATCATCTTAGCCCAGAGTCTTCTCGAACCCAATGCGGGACTGATCTT